>JBFKAF010000458.1:0-3357 GCA_041621735.1 Pseudomonas sp. | reverse complement strand
GGTGGAAGTGCTCACGGTCGAAGGCGAGCACATGACCCTGGGCAGCGATGCCCTGGACGCGCCAGGCTTCGACCTGCTGGCCTTGTTCACCGGTTCGGAAGGCATGCTCGGCATCATCACCGAGGTCACGGTCAAGCTGCTGCCTAAACCACAGGTGGCGCGGGTGCTGCTGGCCAGTTTCGACTCGGTGGAGAAGGCTGGGCGAGCGGTCGGCGACATCATCGCCGCCGGTATCATTCCCGGCGGCCTGGAGATGATGGACAACCTGGCCATCAGGGCGGTGGAAGACTTTATCCAGGCCGGTTACCCGGTCGAGGCCGAAGCCATCCTGCTGTGCGAACTGGACGGCGTCGAAGCCGATGTGCAGGACGAATGCGAGCGGGTTCGCGGGGTGCTGCAGCAGGCCGGCGCCACCGAGGTGCGCCTGGCTCGCGACGAGGCCGAGCGGGTCAAGTTCTGGGCCGGGCGCAAGAACGCCTTCCCGGCAGTCGGGCGCATCTCGCCGGACTACTACTGCATGGACGGCACCATTCCACGCCGCGAGCGGCCCGGTGTGCTCAGGGGGATCAGCGAGCTGTCCGCCGAGTGCGGCCTGCGCGTGGCCAACGTGTTTCACGCCGGCGACGGCAACATGCACCCGCTGATCCTCTTCGATGCCAACCAGCCCGGCGAACTGGAGCGCGCCGAAGCCCTGGGCGGCAAGATCCTCGAACTCTGTGTCAAGGTCGGCGGCAGCATCACCGGCGAGCATGGCGTGGGCCGCGAGAAGATCAACCAGATGTGCGCCCAGTTCAACAGCGACGAGCTGACTCTGTTTCACGCGGTGAAAGCGGCCTTCGACCCCAGTGGCCTGCTCAATCCCGGCAAGAACATCCCGACCCTGCACCGCTGCGCCGAATTCGGCGCCATGCATGTGCACCACGGCCAGCTGCCTTTTCCCGAACTGGAGCGTTTCTGATGTCACTCGATCACGACGCCAGTGCGGCGCTGCTGGAACAAGTCAATCACGCGCTGAACAGCTCGACTGCGCTGCGCATCCAGGGCGGCAACAGCAAGGCCTTTCTCGGCCGTAAAGTGGCTGGCGAGGTGCTCGACACCCGCGCCCATCGCGGCATCGTCAGCTACGACCCGACCGAGCTGGTGATCACCGTTCGCGCCGGCACGCCGCTGGTCGAACTGGAGGCTGCATTGGAAGAGGCCGGGCAGATGCTCACCTGCGAGGCGCCGCATTTTGCTGAAGGCGCCACGGTCGGCGGCATGCTCGCGACCGGGCTGTCCGGTCCGAGGCGGCCATGGTCCGGCGCGGTGCGTGATCTGGTCCTTGGCACCCGCCTGATCACCGGTTTTGGCAAGCAGCTGCGCTTCGGCGGCGAGGTGATGAAGAACGTCGCCGGCTACGACCTGTCGCGCCTGCTGGCGGGCAGCTTCGGTTGCCTCGGGGTGATCACCGAAGTGTCGCTCAAGGTGCTGCCCAAACCGCGCCAGAGCATCAGCCTGCGCCTGCAGATGGACGCCGCCTGCGCCCTGCAGAAACTCGCCGAGTGGGGCCAGCAGCCGATCCCGATCAGCGCCGCCAGCCATGACGGTCAGGCCTTGCACCTGCGTTTGGAGGGCGGTGAGGGCTCGGTGGCCGCGGCCCGCGAACGCCTCGGTGGCGAGCTGCTGGAGAGCACCTACTGGGGCGAGCTGAACGAGCAGCGTCTGGCCTTCTTCGCCGATGCGCGTCCGCTGTGGCGTCTGTCCGTGCCGAACAACACCGGCGTGCTGGCCCTGCCCGGCGAGCAGCTGATCGACTGGGGCGGTGCGCAGCGCTGGCTGAAGTCCGACGCCGATGTCGCGCTGATCCGCCAGGTCGCCACGGAAGTCGGTGGCCACGCCACCTGCTTCAGCGCCGGGCACTGTGACAACCCGTTCCAGCCGCTGGCCGCGCCCTTGTTGCGCTACCACCGCCAACTGAAAGCCCAGCTCGACCCCCAGGGGATTTTCAACCCTGGCCGCATGTATTCCGAGGTGTAAGCCGTGCAGACGAATTTGAGTGAACACGCCAAGCGTCTGCCGCGTGGCGAAGAGGCCGAAAGCATTCTGCGCAGCTGCGTGCACTGCGGCTTCTGCAATGCCACTTGCCCGACCTACCAACTGCTCGGCGACGAGCTGGACGGCCCGCGCGGGCGTATCTACCTGATCAAGCAGGTGCTCGAAGGCAACCAGGTCACCGCCAAGACCCAGCTGCACCTGGACCGTTGCCTGACCTGCCGCAACTGCGAGACCACCTGCCCATCCGGGGTGGACTACCACAATCTGCTGGACATCGGCCGCGCCGTGGTCGACGCGGCGGTGCCGCGACCGTTGGCCCAGCGCGTACTGCGTCAAGGCCTGCGCGCCGTGGTGCCCAACTCGAGCCTGTTCAAGGGCCTGACCCAGGTCGGCCAGGTGCTGCGCCCGCTATTGCCAGAGGTGCTCAAGGCCAAGTTGCCGCGCGCCGCACGTGCGGCCAAGCCACGCCCCGCACCGCGCCATGCGCGCCGCGTGCTGATGCTCGAAGGCTGCGTGCAGCCGGGGCTGTCGCCCAACACCAATGCCGCCACCGCGCGGGTGCTCGATCGCCTCGGCATCAGTGTCACGCCGATCCGCGAGGCCGGCTGCTGCGGTGCGGTGAACTACCACCTCGATGCCCAGGAAGCCGGCCTGCAGCGTGCCCGGCGCAACATCGATGCCTGGTGGCCGGCCATCGAGCAGGGCGCCGAGGCCATCGTGCAGACCGCCAGCGGCTGCGGCGCCTTCGTCAAGGACTACGGCCACCTGCTCGAGCAGGACCCGGCCTACGCCGAGAAAGCCAAGCGCGTCAGCGCCCTGGCCAAGGACCTGGTGGAAGTGTTGCGCGAAGAGCCCTTGGAGAGTCTCGGCGTGCGCAGTGAGCTGCGCCTGGCCTTCCATTGCCCTTGCACCCTGCAGCATGCGCAGAAGCTCGGGGGCGCGGTGGAGGGGGTGCTCGCTCGCCTCGGTTTCGGCCTCACCGCCGTGGCGGACAGCCACCTGTGCTGCGGGTCGGCCGGCACCTATTCGCTGACCCAGCCGGAACTGTCCAAGCAGCTGCGCGACAACAAACTCGACGCCCTGGAGAGCGGCCAGCCGCAGGTGATAGTCACCGCCAACATCGGCTGCCAGACCCACCTCGACGGCGCCGGCCGCACCCCGGTGCGGCATTGGATCGAGCTGGTCGAAGAGGCCATGAACTAAGAACCACAGCCTCGTTGCTGTAGCCCGGATGCAATCCGGGACGGCCGCAAGCTCCCGGATTGCATCCGGGCTACGAATTCACGCACTACGCGACAATCAATCACGAGGAATCACAGATGC
>JBFKAF010000457.1:0-3359 GCA_041621735.1 Pseudomonas sp. | reverse complement strand
GCACCGCATCGACATCCGCGTCCTCTTCCGGGTCGGCGAACTCACCCGTCAACTTGCTCTGCGGGGTCAGCTCGCCTTCCTCGTACAGCGCCCACATTTCCTTGGCGTACTTGCTGTATTTCAGTTCCGGCGCAAACTGACCGAAGTAGGCGGCCATATTGCCGACGTCGCGTTCGAGCATCTTGAACGCGTGGTTGTTACCGGCCGCATCCACCGCCTGCGGCAGGTCGATGATCACCGGGCCTTCGGGGCCGAGCAACACGTTGAACTCGGACAGGTCGCCATGCACCAGGCCGGCGCAGAGCATCTTCACCACCTCCTCGATCATGAAGGCGTGGAACTCGCGCGCATCCTCCGGGTGCAGGTCGACATCGTTCAGGCGTGGCGCGACACCGCCTTCGCCATCGCCGACCAACTCCATCAGCAGCACGCCCTCGAGAAAGTCATAGGGCTTGGGCACGCGCACGCCGACACTGGCCAGGCGAAACAGCGCCGCGACTTCGGCGTTCTGCCAGGCATCTTCCTGGCCCTTGCGGCCGTACTTGGAGCCCTTGGCCATGGCGCGCGCGTCCCGGCTGTTACGCACCTTGCGGCCTTCCTGGTATTCCACGGCCTGGCGGAACCCTCGTTTGTTCGCCTCCTTGTAGACCTTGGCGCAGCGCAGCTTATCGCCACAGCGCACCACAAAAACCTCGGCCTCCTTGCCACTCATCAGCGGGCGTATCACCTCGTCGACCAAGCCATCATCGACCAGGGGTTGAATGCGTTTTGGCGTCTTCATCAGCTTTAACTAGGGGTCCTGTGTTGCCTATTGCGCGTAAGCAGCCCGTTATACGGCAATCCTCCGGCAGCGCCCAGCCTATACCGACCATTGCAGCGTTTAGAGTCGCTTTCACATGGACAAATGTTGCCGTAGTGCCTCGATGGCGTAACGCACCTTGGCCGGCTGCGCCTCGCGCCGGGCCGTGACCAGATAAATGCCCATAGGCGGCAAACGCCAGTCCGGCAGCACCTCACGCAAGCTACCGGCGGCCAGTTCCTCACGCACTTCGTGCGCCGGCTGCAGCGACAGACCCATCCCCGCCAGGGTGAAATGGCGCACCGCGAGGATGTTGTTGCAGCCTACCCGGCTTTCGATGCGTAATTTTTCCACCGCCCCTTCCGGCCCCAGCAGGCTGAACGAGTTGAAGCGGGCGTCGGTGTTCAAGGTCAGCCAGTCGAGGCCGATCAGTGCGGCGGGCCGGCCGATCGGCGCCTGACGCGCCAGGTAGCTCGGCGCCGCGCACAGCAGCATGCGCGAATCGCCGATATGTCGCGCCACCAGGCTGGAGTCTTCGAGCTTGCCAACGCGGATCGCCAGATCGATACGCTGCGCGATCAAGTCGATCGGTTCGTCGTGGAAGAACAACTGCAGACTCAGCCCCTTGTGTGCCTGCAACAGCGGCGCCAGGGCCGCACTGATAGGCCCGCCGGAAAAGCCCACCGGCGCGGCGATACGCAGCTCGCCGACCGGCGCATCGCGCAGCTCGGCCAGACGCTGCTCGGCCTGCTGCGCCAGCGCCAGCACCTGGGCGCAACTCTGGTAGAAGGAGGCGCCGGCCTCGGTCAGGGTCAGCTTGCGCGTGGTGCGGTGCAGCAGGCTGACCTGGGTGCTGTCCTCCAGCTTGCGGATCTGCTGACTGACCGCCGACGGCGTCATGCCCAGGGCCTCGGCGGCCGCGACCATCGAACCGCGATCGACCACGGTGGCGAAGACCGCCATGCGCTTGAGCTGCTCCATTAATTAGCCCTGCTTAATAGTTAAAACCTTTTTAGCCTATTTTTCCGACCTTTATCCAGCTGCGATTATCTGTCCCCGCAAAAACCCACATGGAGACACTTATGAAACTCGCCCTGATCGGCGCCAGCGGCTTCGTCGGCGCCGCCGTCCTGCAGGAAGCCTTGAACCGTGGCCATCAGCTCACCGGTATCGTCCGCCAGCCGGAAAAACTGCCGCAGCACCCGGCGCTGAGCGCCGTGGCCGGCGACGCCTATGACGCCGATGCCCTGGCACAGACCCTGGCCGGCCACGACGCGGTGATCCATGCCTTCAACCCCGGTTGGGGCACAGCAGATATTCGTCAGCGCTTTATCCAGGGCACCCAGGCCATCTACAGCGCGGTCAAGCAGGCCGCCATCACGCGCCTGCTGGTGGTCGGCGGCGCCGGCAGCCTGTACGTCGCGCCGGGCCGGCAACTGCTCGACACCGCGGGCTTCCCCGACGCCTACAAGGAAGGTGCCGAAGGCGCACGCCAGGCGCTCGAGCTGATCCGCGAGGAAAACACCCTGGACTGGAGTTTCATCTCGCCGCCGGCACTGTTGCAGCCCGGCGAACGCAGCGCTCAATTCCGCCTCGGCGGCGACCAGCTGCTGATGAATGGCGAAGCGCCGGCGAGTATTTCCGTGGCCGACCTGGCGGTGGCGATCATCGACGAACTGGAACAGCCGCAGCACATCCGCCAGCGCTTCACCGTCGGCTACTGAGCCGGCGCACGCCTGCGCAGGCGTGCGCCTATCTGCGTTCACGCAACGCGCTCGAAACGAGTTCTTGCGTGACCACTTCCCCACAATTTCCAAGCAATGGAGACGACATGAGCCTGACCGCTAACGCCTTTGTACCCACCGCCACACCGGCGCGCTACATCGGCCGCCTGTGCAAACACTTCGCCCACAAGATTCCCGTTACCTTCGACGAGCAGCAGGGCCGTATCGAATTCGCCTTCGGCTTGTCGCTGCTGCACGCCGAGCCAAGCGGCCTGCGCCTGACCGTGGAGAGTGACAACCAGGGCGACCTGGATAAACTCAAGCAGGTGGTCGCCAGCCACTTCGAGCGCTTCGCCTGGCAGGAAGCCCTGAGCCTCGACTGGCAATAACCCACGTTGACAGCCGCTGCACGCGCAAGCTATTCGGCGTCCGCCGAGCCTTGCGCTGCGCCGCGGCACGTTTGAAAGTGTGATTCGGATTGGCGTAGCCGGCGCCAAGGTCGACAATCGCTGCATAGTCATCCGGAGCCGCGCCATGCTCGATCCCGACCTCTGCTGGCAAGCCGTCTGCGCCCGCGACGCCGCGCGCGATGGCCAGTTCGTCTTCGCCGTACGTTCCACCGGCATCTATTGCCGACCGAGCTGCCCGGCACGCCGGCCGCTGCGCGCCAACGTCAGCTTTTATCCTGACCCGACCAACGCCGAAAGCGCCGGTTTCCGTGCCTGCAAACGCTGCTCGCCGCAGGGCGCCAGCCCGGCCGAACAGCTGGATGAACTGGTCGCCGCCGCCTGTCGCCTGCTCGCCGAACAGCAACCGACCCCGACCCTGGAACAGCT
>JBFKAF010000456.1:0-3360 GCA_041621735.1 Pseudomonas sp. | reverse complement strand
GGCCGCGAGTACCGCATCAGCGTCAAGCGCGAGGCGGGCGGCAAGGTGTCCAATTACCTGCACGATCGGCTGCAGGTCGGCGACCGCCTGGAGCTGTTTCCGCCGGCCGGCGATTTCGTCCTGCGGCCGTCGAGCAAGCCCCTGGTGCTGATCAGCGCCGGCGTCGGCATCACCCCGGCCTTGAGCATGCTCGAGGCGGCGCGTGACAGCGGTCGGCCGATTCGCTTTATCCACTGCGCGCGGCATGCCGGGGTGCATGCCTTCCGCGACTGGGTGCAGGCGCAAGCCACCGCGCATCCGCAGGTGCAGCACTTCTATTGCTACAGCGAACCACGCGCGGACGACCAGCCGCATGCCGTGGGCTTTCTCAGCCAGGCGCAACTGGCCGAATGGCTGCCCGAGGAGCGTGACCTGGACGCCTACTTCCTCGGCCCCAAGCCCTTCATGGCCCAGGTGAAGAAGCACCTGCGCGAACTCGGCGTACCGGAAAGCCAGAGCCACTATGAGTTCTTTGGCCCGGCCAGTGCGCTGGACGGTTAAATCACAGGGGCTAATGGCCTGTACGACTAGTTGGTTAACTCAAGTTCGGATGGCTGAGGTTCCGAGGCAAGGCGCTGCGACGAGTCATAGCGGGCTATGGCGAGGAGCAGCAACGCAGTATCAGGGCCTCAGACGCCGAAATTGACTAATTGAACTGGCCACACAGGCCATTACCCGGGAGGCGAGCATGTCAGGTTTCTTCACCTGCCCCATGCGGGCGTTGCAACTGGCCAATCGGCTGCTGGTCGCGGGTCTGTCGTTACTAACGATCGGCCTGTTCGGCGCCTATGGCCTGGACACCTACCTCGGCCTGCGCCTGCTGGTCGGCGCCCATGCACTGACCATCCTCGGCCCGAGCCTGCTGAAACTCGGCTATGTGCTGCGCCTGGCAGCGCAGCAACAACTGAGCAAGCAGGAAGCACCCTGCTGTGCGATTGCGTGATCGCGCCCACGAACGCTCGCCCTTAGCGCTCTGATCACTGTAGATTTCCGGCCCTTGCTGCTGATCGGAGCCCTTTTTCCTACTGGCCACCCGCCTCTGCCGAGCTACTGGGCTGGCTACCTAGCCGACTGGCGGCCGGCAATCTGACTTGGATCTGCCGTGCAATACGGTTCGGCTTCGGCCTGGCACGCGGATGTCCAGCACGCCGATCAGCGACCTATAGTTTTCCAATGATTGCTGGATGCTGGCGTTCGCCCTGTTCCTGCGCCATTACGCGGCGCGGCGCTGTTCTGGCGCCCACGAGTGGATGGCCAGCCTGGCTGAGCCGGCCCGCTTCAGAGCACCCCGGCCTGACGCAGTGCGGCGATCTGCTCGGCGCCCATGCCCAGCCACTGCTGCAGCACCTGCTCGGTGTGTTCACCGAGCAGGGGCGGCGCGTTGCGGTATTGCACCGGGGTTTCGGACAGACGAATCGGGCTGGCCACCTGCGGCACGCTGCCGGCCAAAGGGTGCGGCAGGTCGATGCGCAGACCGCGCGCCAGCACCTGCGGGTCGGCGAACATCTGCTCCAGGTCGTTGATCGGCCCGCAGGGCACGCCGGCCTTTTCCAGGGCCGTCAGCCACTCATTGGTGGTCTTGAACACCGTGGCCTGGCGGATCAGCGGGATCAGCTCGGCACGGTTAGCGACGCGCGCCTTATTGGTGGAAAAACGCGGGTCGCCGGCCAAAGCCGTAAGGCCGGCGACCTCGCAAAACTTACGGAACTGGCCGTCATTGCCGACCGTGAGGATAAAGTCGCCATCGGCGCTGGGAAAATCCTGATAGGGCACGATATTCGGGTGGGCATTGCCCAGGCGCCGGGGCGGCGTGCCGGTGGTCAGGTAGTTCATCGCCTGGTTGGCCAGGCAGGCGACCTGCACGTCGAGCAGCGCCATGTCGATGTGCTGGCCCTTGCCGGTCTGCTCGCGGCTGGCCAGGGCGGCGAGCATCGCCGCGGTCGAATACAGCCCGGTGAGGATATCGGTCAGGGCCACGCCGACCTTGACCGGCCCGGCGCCCGCCTCGCCTTCCGGGCGCCCGGTCAGGCTCATCAGGCCGCCGAGGCCCTGGATCATGAAGTCGTAGCCGGCGCGCTTGGCGTAGGGACCATCCTGGCCGAAGCCGGTGATCGAGCAATAGATCAGCCGCGGATTGAGCGCCTTCAGGCTGGCGTAATCGAGGCCGTAGGCCGCCAGGCCGCCGACCTTGAAATTCTCGATGAGAATGTCGGATTTGCTCGCCAGCTCGCGCACGATACGCTGCCCCTCGGCCTGGGTGAAGTCGAGGGTCAGCGACTGCTTGTTGCGGTTGGCGGCCAGGTAATAGGCCGCCTCCGTGGTGTTCTCGCCCTGCGGGTTCTGCAGGAACGGTGGCCCCCAATGGCGGGTGTCGTCACCCGTGCCGGGGCGCTCGACCTTGACCACCTCGGCGCCGAGGTCGGCGAGGATCTGCCCGGCCCAGGGCCCGGCCAGCACACGGGAGAGATCGAGTACGCGGATATGCGATAGGGCGCCGGACATGAGGTTCTCACGCTAGAGGGTGGGCGTAGGCTGGGTAGAGCGCAGCGAAACCCAGCTGGATTGCCAGATAGCTGGGTTTCGGCAAAAAACGCCTCTACCCAGCCTACGAAGTGATCCGCTTAGAAAAACGCCTGAATGCCGGTCTGTGCCCGGCCGAGGATCAGCGCGTGGACGTCGTGGGTACCTTCATAGGTATTCACCACTTCCAGGTTGACCAGGTGGCGGGCCACGCCGAACTCGTCGCTGATGCCATTGCCGCCGAGCATGTCGCGGGCCAGGCGGGCGATCTCCAGGGACTTGCCGCAGCTGTTGCGCTTCATGATCGAGGTGATTTCCACCGCGGCGCTGCCTTCGTCCTTCATCCGCCCGAGGCGCAGGCAACCTTGCAGGGCCAGGGTGATCTCGGTCTGCATGTCGGCCAGCTTCTTCTGGATCAGCTGATTGGCGGCCAACGGCCGGCCGAATTGCTTGCGATCCAGCACGTACTGGCGCGCGGTGTGCCAGCAGTCTTCGGCGGCGCCCAAGGCGCCCCAGCTGATGCCGTAACGGGCGGAGTTGAGGCAGGTGAACGGGCCCTTGAGGCCGCGTACATCGGGAAAGGCGTTTTCTTCCGGGCAGAACACGTTGTCCATGACGATTTCGCCGGTGATCGAGGCGCGCAGGCCGACCTTGCCGTGGATCGCCGGGGTGCTCAGGCCCTGCCAGCCCTTCTCCAGGACGAAGCCGCGAATCTCGCCGGCATCGTCCTTGGCCCAGACCACGAACACATCGGCAATCGGCGAGTTGGTGATCCACATCTTGGCGCCGCTCAGGCGGTAG
>JBFKAF010000455.1:0-3370 GCA_041621735.1 Pseudomonas sp. | reverse complement strand
TGGCTACAAGATCCTCTCGCTGGCCGACAAGTATGATTTCCATATAGTCGAAGACGACATCTTCGGCTCGCTGTCGTCGCAACAGACCCTGCGCCTGGCCAGCCTGGACGGATGCAAGCGGACCTTTTACATCAGTGGTTTCAGCAAGGTGCTGAGCCCGGCGTTGCGCCTGGGGTATGCGGCGGCGCCGCCGGCATTCGTCGAGCGCCTGGTCGAGCAGAAGATGTACAACCTCCTGTGCGGCTCGGCGATTGACGAAACCATCGTCACCTACACGCTGGAATCCGGCCGCTACCAGCACCATCTCGACGCGCGGAGCCAGCGCGTGATGCAAGAGCGCGCCAAGGCGCGGGAGTGGTTGGGCAAGGCCGGCGTGATCTTCGATGGGCACAGCGCCGATGGCATATTCCTCTGGGGGCGCTTCGCCGAGCAGGTGGATATCCGCAGGCTGATCGAACAGGCCCACGATGCCCGGATCTTTCTGGCCCCCGGATCGCTGTTCAGCAATACCCATCATTACGACCGGCACATTCGCTTCAATGTGAGCCATTGCAACCATGCCGAATTCAGGCGCTTCATCCATGCCCATGTGGCAATCGACAACGCCCGGATCGCCGCACACAGCAACTGATCACCTGCCGGCAGGACACTCAGGTGTTCGTGGCCCTGCGCAGTACCTGGCCCCCGGCCACCTCGCTCAGGTTTTCGTAGGAGTAGACGAAACCGCTGAGAATCTGGGCTTCATCGTTGTCCTGCAGCGCTTGAATCTTGGGGGCTTCATCCGCGACCGCGCCGTTGATGGGCAGGCCGATGTCGTCGACCCAGTAAAGCGGTGTGCCGTCGTGACTGGACCAGGCCTCAGGATCGACATAGTGACTTTTAGCTCGGCGCTCAGGCGCGTTGTTCAGCTGCGTTTAGCCAGCCAGACCAGCACGATGACCACGACGCAGATGATCGGAGTCAGCCAGTTCCAGGACTCGCCCATCAGGAAGATCGAGAAGGCGAAGGTGAAGAACGGCTGCAGCAGCTGCAGTTGGCTGATGCGCTGGATACCGCCGAGCGCGAGGGCCCGGTTCCAGGAAAAGAAACCCAGCAGCGAATTGATCAGGGCCAGGAACAGCAGCGCGGCGATCCCTATGTCAGGCAAGTTGGCGAGGGTCTCGCCGTCGTAGAGCCAGAGGCTGGCCGGCAGCAGGATCGGCAGGCTGACCACCAGGGTCCAGCACATCACCTGCCAGCCGGGCAGCTCCTTGGACAGCGCGCCGCCCTGGGCATAACCGAAACCCGCCAGCAGCACCGCGCCGAGCAGGGCCAGGTCACCCAGGTAAATGTCCGACACATCCGTCATGGCCACCGTATAGGCCATGACCACCAGGAAGCCGAGGCAGGACACCACCCAGAACATCCGGGAGGGGCGGATGCCGGTGATCAGGGTGCCGAAGATTGCGGTGGACAGTGGCAGCGCGGCCAGCACCACGCCGCCGTGGCTGACCGGCACGTATTGCATGCCCAGGGCGGTGAGAATGGGAAAGCCGTAGACGATCCCGGTCGAGGTCAGCAGCATTCGCTTGAGCTGCGAGCGGTTGGGCAGTTGCGCGCGACCTATGAGCAGAAACGGGATCGCCGCAAACGCCGCTATTACCGAGCGGAAGATGCCGACCTGGACAGCGCTCAAGTCCCCCGCGAGCACTTTCGCCGCCGGCAAGGTCATGGCGAAGGCCGCCACCGAAACAAGGCCGAGCAGATAGGCCTGCATGTCCTGGTTCTTGCTGTCTGGATAACTCGCTACGCTGGCTTGCGTCATGCTTTCGATTCCTTCTGGCGACGCCGTTCGCGCGTCCGTACCCGAGTGGGCGGACGGTCGCTCCGGTCAGATGTACCTGTTGTGCAGATTGGGTTTGCCCAGGGGCGTGGTGCTGAGAAGAATCACCAGCGAGGCGCGGGTTCCGCGCTGCACCCTTGGTATTGCTTGCCGAGCTGGATGACCCGGTGCGCTTCGTCCAGGGGACTTCTCGTCGCCGAGGAACAGCTGCGCAGTATTGCGGGTGGCGTACAGGTGGGTGTTCGGCATCACGTGTTGCATAAGTGCTCCTTTCTCATCGCGTTTCCCGGCGCGGTCCGGGCGGGTCAACAGCTCGGCCGACGCGGCGCTTGGCACCCAGCGAACACCTGCAGGTTAAGGAGCTCGGCAGTCGGCGTACCGGTACGGTCATGGCTGCCGGCAACGAACTGTATCGTTCGCCGACCATGACAGTGGCTGAGGCGGCAGCGCCGTGGCGCAGTCCGGTGTATGCCGCTCGGCGATGGCCAGCATGCTGAGGGCGAGGAGGGCGCGCGCGAGTGGCAGTGCGGCAGGCCATGCGATGCACAGCTAAGCAGATGCCAGGCCAGAGCTTGCCGGCATTCAGTTGTTGGCTTGTGTGCGCTGGGTCGGCTATCGAACCGAGGGATACGGCATTGCCTGCCCCTGGCTACTGCGCGGTTTGCAGGCAGTGCTGCCGGTGGGGATTTGCCGCTGCCGGGTGGCCGGGGCGACCGGTCGGACGGCGCCGCTTGGGCTTAGCGTCGGCGGGCGCGGAGGTGCTAGGATAGCCGTCCGTTTGACTGGCGGCCCTGCCGGGTACGGCGTCTGAATATTACTGTGTGCGCCCCTCAACTCTTATATTGTGCTGCACACGCAATGTTCCAGACCCGCCTATGGCGCGTCGCTCCTTTGAGATAGCCGTCCTCCATGTTTGGTTCCAACGACGACAAGAAGACCCCCGCACCGACTGCTGCGCCCAGCACTGCGGCCGCCGACGAGAAAAAAACCGACACCCATGCCGAGAAGAAAGGGCTGTTCGGTTGGCTGCGGAAAAAGCCGCAGGAGCCTGCCAGCAGCGACTCGGCTGCAGCGCAAGAGCCCACCTCGGCGCCCGTTGCCGCGCCGGCTCCAGCACAAACCGCCGATGAGCCTGCAGCCGCCGTTGCGCCGGTTGCGCCGCCAGCTGTGCCGACACCATCACCGGTCGTTGAACAGGCCACGCCCGTAACCCCCGTCGCTCCAGAGCCTGCCACGGCTCCGTCCGCTAGCGCTGAGGCTGCGCCCAAACCGCAGACTGATGCGGCTCCAGCGGCTCCAGTGGCTGCCACGGCAGGCGGCTCGCGCTTTCGTCTCAACGTTGGTAGCGAGGTGCTGCACGCCCCCGTGCAACCCGTCGTTGAGCCGATAGCGCCGCCCGAGCCTGAACCGGTGGCGGCGCCCCTGGTCGAGCAGAACAAGCCGGGTGACAACCAGGGCGGCTGGTTCGCCCGCCTCAAGCAGAGCCTGTCGAAGACCAGCGCCAGCCTCGGCGACGGCATGGCCAGCCTGTTCCTCGGCAAGAAGGCG
>JBFKAF010000454.1:0-3401 GCA_041621735.1 Pseudomonas sp. | reverse complement strand
TTACTCACCGCTTGCGAGGAGAGTCCATATACACTTGTTAGCCCACACTACGTGTACCTTGGAGTGCCAAGCATACTTGTAACCCTGATTCTGTCTTCTAGGTCGTGAGTTTTAGCAGCGCTTCGAATTGCAGCAATATCTAATTCTGATAGAGATGGACCTAGGTATATTCTGTCGATAAGTTGAGCGATATCGAACTCAACCTTCACGCCGTGCTCGGGAACTACAACTCCAAATTCCTCCGCCATGCGAGCAGAAATTGCTAAGCGAAATTCATTCTCCCATGAGAAGGCCATATGTTTGTACCAGAAGCGCTCTAACATGCTTATGCGAAGGCGCTCTTTAAGTAAGTCTACGTAGTTTACGTTTCCAGCCCAAAGCTCTTCATGGCCATACTCAGGTTTCAGGCGAAAGGGTTTAGCTGCGGTGCTAATACGGCTAGGGGTTGTACGTATAGCGACCCCTTTCCGCTCGCCAGCATAGAGTTGCCACATAGCATCACTCTCGTAACTTGCTCGGTGCCAACAACTTACTTTTGTGAGGCGCCTTAACTCTTCAAAGGCACGTTCATGATGCTCAAACTCAGCATAACGTGGATCAATTGGGAATCCAGCAGGTAGCACTGCAACAGCACCCTCGAAAGGATCAGCGAACTGCCTTGCTGACGCAAAATAGAGATGGCTCGACTGTAGTAACTCCAAAAAACGCTCTGTTTTGAAGTAGCGCCAGAGTGGTTCGTTCATGTCGAGTTCTTGATTGCCGATGATTCGCAAATTTACTCCTGCTGGGGGCTAACTATAAATAGACACCAAATCGTGTGATAACACCTTCCCTGTTTGGTGGATAAGCGTCCTTGCCATCCTGGCAGTCTCGCTCTAGCAAGCGAGTTACGCGCGGATGGTGGGGTGTTCGGGGTGTTATGCACCAAGCTGGGCAAGTCCTTTTGCCGGTTTGGCCGGCTGATGGCCAGACGCTATTGGATTGCGCCGTTGCTGTCCACAGAAACGACAAGGCCCAGCGAAGTGGGCCTTGTCGTAGTGTTATCGGGCGTCGGGTGAGGCTCAGCGCCAGTGCAGGATCGGCCAGCCGGCGTGCTCGGCATGCTGGCGCAGAATGCTGTCGGGGTTGACGGCGTGGGGTTTGCTGACTTTTTGCAGCAGCGGCAGGTCGTTGCGCGAGTCGGAGTAGAAGTGGGCGCCATCCAGGCTTTCGTTGTGCTGTTGCAGCCACTCCAGCAGGCGGCTGACCTTGCCTTCGCGGTAGGTCAGCACCCCCTGGGTGCGGCCGCTGTAGTGACCGTGCTGTTGCTCCAGTTCGATCGCCAGCACGTGTTCGACGCCGAGGCGCTGGGCAATTGGCGCGACCAGATGGACCCCGGAGGCGGAGATGATCAGCACCCGGTTGCCGATGGCGCGATGCTGCGCCATGCAAGTGCAGGCGTCGCTGTGGATCAGCGGTTCGATGACGTTTTCGACGAAGGGCTCGACCACCTGGGCGACTTCTGCCGCGCTGCGTCCGACCAGGGGCGAGAGGCTGAAGGTCATGTAGTCTTCCATGGCCAGCTTGCCTTCGGCGTAGAGCGCCATCAGTTCATGGTCGCGCTGTAAAAAGCTGTCGCCATCGACCCAGCCGAGCCGGGCCATTTCCTGGCTCCACAGGCTGGCGCAGTCGCCGTCGATCAGGGTGTCGTCCAGATCAAAAATTGCCAGGGCCATCACGCCACCTCACAGATTGCGTTGGCCTCTATTTTAAGCCCGATGCGCTGGCCCTTGGTATGCAGGTCGGCGGCCGAACGATTGAGCACATCGACCATCAGCTCGACCCCGCGCGCCTCCACGCGGTAACGGATGACGTTGCCGAGCAGGCTGTGGCTGCGAATCTGCGCCTCGATGCCGCCCAGTTCGGCGAAGGCGATGGCTTCCGGGCGGATGGCGATGCGCTGGCCGATCGGGCGCTCGAACAGGCGGCTGGCGGTCTCGGCATCGAGCAGGTTGTAGTTGCCGATAAAGCTGGCGGCGAAGGCATCCACCGGCGCGGTGTAGAGGGTTTCCGCATCGCCGCTCTGGACGATTTGCCCGGCGTTCATCAGGAAGATGCGGTCGGACAACACCAGCGCCTCTTCCTGATCGTGGGTGACGAAGATGGTGGTCAGGCCCAGCTCCTGTTGGATCTGCCTGATCTGTTCGCGCAGGTGCTTGCGAATCCGCGCGTCCAGCGCCGACAGCGGCTCATCCAGCAGCAGCAGGCGCGGGCGGGTGACCAGCGAGCGGGCCAGGGCCACGCGCTGACACTGGCCGCCGGACAGTTGCTGCGGGTAGCGCTCGGCGAACTCGTTCAACTCGACCAGCGCCAGCACTTCCTTGACCCGCTGGCGGCTTTCCTCGGCGGCGACTTTCTGCATGCGCAGGCCGAAGGCGACGTTCTGCTGCACGGTCATGTTGGGGAACAGCGCGTAGCTCTGGAACACCATGCCGATGCCGCGTTTCTGCGGTGCGACCGGCACCAGGTCCTCGCCACCCAAGAGGATCTGCCCGCCGTTGACCGGGGTCAGCCCGGCGATGCAGCGCAGCAGGGTGGACTTGCCGCAGCCGGACGGGCCGAGCAGGGTGACGAACTCGCCCTGGGCGATCTCGCAGTGGATGTCGCGGAAAATCTGCGTGGCGCCGAAGCTTTTGTGCAGGCCTTGGATGCTCAGATAACTCATGACTTGTCCTTGTTCAGGTGGTTCGCGGCCCAGGTCAGGATCAATACGAAGAGGAAATAGGAAATCACCAGGGCGCTGGTGAAGTGACCACTGCTGTTGCGCATGTTGTTCAGGTACACCTGCAGGGTTTCGTAGCGGGTGCCGACCAGCAGGTTGGCGAACACGAACTCGCCGAACAGGAAGCTGAACGAGAGAAACAGCGAAACCATCAGGCCCTTGCGCAGGTTTGGCAGCACCACCAGCAACGCCGCCTTCCAGGTGCTGGCGCCGAGCATGTGGGCGGCGTCCATCAGGTCGGGCAGGTTGATCGCCTGCAGGTTGTTGGTGATCGCCCGGTACATGAACGGCAGCGCCACGGTGAAGTAGCAGCCGATCAGAATCCACGGCGTGCCGGTCATGGCCAGCGGGCCGGAGGAATACAGCTGCAGCAGGCCGACCGAGGACACCACCGGCGGCACGGCGAACGGCAGCAGGATGAGGATGTTCATCAGCCCGTCGAGCCTGGGGAAGTGGTAATGCACGACGAACAGCAGCGGCAAAATCAGCACGGCCGACAGCAGCAGGGCGCCGACGCAGATCAGCAGCGAATGGCCGAAGGCGGCGAGAAAGCGCGGGTCGCCCCACAGCTCGACATACCACTTGAAGGTCATACCGCTCGGCAGGATGGTCGCCGACCAGTCGCTGGACAGCGAGTAGA
>JBFKAF010000453.1:0-3403 GCA_041621735.1 Pseudomonas sp. | reverse complement strand
GATCAACGTGAGGTGGAATCGGACCATTCGACATAGGCGCCGCATTCTAGGGATGCGACCACCCCCTGTCAAAGGAAATTCAGCCTGTCCAGCACCCAGAGCGACAGCTAAAATCGCCACCTATATAAAGGAGAAGCCCATGCTGCCCCTCGTACTCGCATCCAGCTCACCCTACCGTCGCGAATTGCTGTCACGCCTGCGCACCCCCTTCACCTGCGGCGCACCCGCAATAGACGAAAGCCGCCACCCTGGCGAAGACGCAAACAGCCTGGTTCGTCGCCTAGCCGAAGAAAAGGCGCAGGCGCTCAGCGCAACACACCCGAAACACCTGATCATCGGCTCAGACCAGGTCGCCGTGCTCGACCGGAAAGTCCTCGGCAAGCCTCACACATTCGAGCGTGCCCTCAAACAACTACTGGCTGCCAGCGGCAACAGCGTCACCTTCCTGACGGGCCTCAGCCTGCTCAACAGCGAGAGCGGGCACTGCCAGACTGACTGCATTCCCTTCACCGTACACTTCCGCGAGCTGTCAGAGGCGCAAATCACTCGCTACCTGCACGCCGAACAGCCTTACGACTGCGCCGGCAGCTTCAAAGCCGAAGGCCTGGGTGTCAGCCTGTTTCGCAGCACCGAAGGCGCTGACGCCACCAGCCTGATTGGCCTACCGCTGATTCGCCTGGTGGACATGCTGCACAGCGTCGGCATCGACATCCCGTGACACCTTCCGACTACCCCTATAAATGAAGAAGCCCGACCAAGGCCGGGCTTCCACAGGCATCAGACGAGCCTAGCGCAACGCAGGTCCCTGGAAGCCCATCCAGATAGCCAGATGCTCGGCAACGCTCGCACCAAGCTTTTTCGCAAACCGATCAAACGACGACTCCTGCACCGTGAAATCAACCAGCTCTTTTTCACCGATCACTTCTCGCGCCACGTAGCTGGTATTGCCCAACGCATCGATCAGACCGAGCTGCAAGGCCTGCTCCCCCGACCACACCAGCCCCGAAAACAGCTCAGGATGCCCATCGACCTTCAGCCGCTCACCACGCCCCTGCTTGACACTGTCGATAAACTGACGATGCGTGGTTTCCAACACCCCCTGCCAGAACCGCGCCTCTTCCTCCTTGGGTGGCTGGAACGGATCGAGAAATGCTTTGTGCTCACCCGAGGTATAAACCCGGCGATCGACCCCCAACTTCTCCATCACCCCGACGAAGCCAAAACCGGTAGCCGTCACCCCGATAGACCCCACCAAGCTGGCCTTGTCGGCATAAATCTGGTCTGCCGCACTGGCAATGTAATAAGCACCCGACGCACCGAGATCACTGATCACGGCATACAACTTGATCGCCGGATACTCCACACGCAGCCGACGAATTTCATCGTAGATATAGCCCGACTGCACCGGACTGCCACCCGGACTATTAATGCGCAGGATCACACCCTTGGTATTGGCATCCTCAAAAGCCGCACGCAGACTGCCGACAATATTGTCGGCACTGGCGGCCTCTTGGTCGGCGATCATTCCGCGCACCTCAATCAGCGCAGTATGACTGCCGCTGCCCGCAACCCCCTTCTGCAGATCGAACAGCGGGGCAAGCAACGCAAGCCCAGCAAACAAATACACAACGATCAGCAGCTTGAAGAAAATCCCCCAGCGTCGCGCCCGACGCTGCTCTTGCACACTAGCCAGCAGGGCCTTTTCCAGCAATTTCCAGCTTTTATCTTCGCTTTCTACCGCCGCCGATGCTTTCCATTCATCCGCCATAACCGCCCACCTCAACTCGTTGTTCATTTGCGCGCAACTCAAGCCAGGCACGCAACTCGGTAAAACTCTCTATCGCCAACTTCGGCGCATGCTCGCGCAAGGCCGACAAAGGCATGGCACCGTAGCCAACCGCCACGGAGTCAATCCCAGCGCGCCGCGCCATCAGCAAGTCGAAGGATGAATCACCCACCATCAAGGCCTGATCCGCCGCAACACCACAATGCGCCAGAATCTCTTCCAACATAAGCGGATCCGGCTTGCTCGCCGTCTCGTCGGCGCAGCGAGTGGTATCGAAATAATTCAACCACCCTCGCCCTGCCAGCACCCGCTGCAAGCCATGCCGCCCCTTGCCCGTCGCCACCGCCAAGAGATAACCCGCCGCACGAAACACCTCCAGCGCTTCGGCGACTCCGGGAAACAGTGCCGACGGCTCGCGCTCCAGCACCAGATAATGCTCACTGTAACTGCGCCGAAAGCGCTCAACGCATTCCGTCTCGACGAGATCTGGATACAAGCTCTGGATCGCCTCGGGCAAGCCAAGCCCAATAATCCCCTTGACCCGCGCATCGCTACACCGCGCCAAGCCGCAGGCATCGGCCGCACAATGCATCGCCTCGACGATACGACCGATTGAATCGACCAGAGTGCCATCCCAATCAAAGATCAGCAGCCGATAATCAGACACTCAGACGCTCCAGCGTGCGCGCCCACACCTCATCGACCGGCGCCTCCAGCCGTAACTCACCGCCATCCGGCAAGGGCACCACCAACTCATAAGCATGTAGAAACAGGCGCTTACCCCCCAACTCACGAATCTCGCGACTGAAGTCGTCGTCGCCGTACTTGCTGTCGCCCGCAATGCAATGCCCGGCATGCTGGGCATGCACGCGAATCTGGTGAGTTCGACCGGTCACCGGCTTAGCTTCCACCAGGGTGGCGAACTCACCGAAACGGCGCAGCACGCGAAACAGGGTCAGTGCCTCTTTACCCTCATCACTGACCTCGACCATGCGCTCCCCCGAGCGCAGATTGCTCTTCTGCAGGGGTGCGCTGACCCGTTTCTTGGCGGTCGCCCAGTGGCCGCGCACCAGCGCCATATAACGCTTATCCACACCATCGCCGCGCAGGGCCTCATGCAAATGGCGCAACATGCTGCGCCTCTTGGCAATCATCAACAGCCCGGAGGTGTCACGATCGAGGCGATGCACCAGCTCCAGCTCCTTGGCATCTGGACGCAACTGGCGAAACGCCTCGATAACCCCGTAATCCAGGCCACTACCGCCATGCACGGCGATACCAGCCGGCTTATTCAGCACGATCAGCGCTTTATCCTCATACACCACCGCTGCCTCAAGCCGAGCAAGCAGCCCATAGGCCAACGGCGCCGGCTCATCACGCTCAGCAAGGCGCAAAGGCGGCACGCGAACGATATCGCCGACCTGCAATTTATATTCTGGCTTGATCCGCCCTTTGTTCACGCGCACTTCGCCTTTGCGCAAAATGCGGTAAATCAATGTCTTGGGCACACCCTTGAGTCGAGTGCGAAGAAAGTTATCGATACGCTGGCCGGCGAGTTCCGGCGCAACCTCGAGCAGCTGAACGCCGGAGGTTGGAAGGGCAGGAGTTGTCATCCGG
>JBFKAF010000452.1:0-3411 GCA_041621735.1 Pseudomonas sp. | reverse complement strand
GGGCGCCCTAAACAGCCGGCGATCGATATCATCCGTCAACTGTATGCCGAGCGTTTTCACTACATCCTGCACTTCCAGCAACCCGGCGTGGCGGAGCAGGAGATGGATGCGGACATCCCGCGCACCCTGCGCATGATGATGTACAACACCTCGGCCGCCGTACCCAAGGATTTCTTCCTGCAAGACAAGCCTGCCGGCGCCCCACTGTTTGCCGGCATGCAAGACCCTCTGACGCTGCCGGCCTGGTGCGATCAGCAGGCGTTCGAGGAGTACCTGAAAACCTTCGCCGACCGCGGTTTCTACGGCGCGCTTAACTGGTATCGCAATTTCGAGCGCAACTGGCAGCGTACCGAGTCATTGGCCGCGCGTCAGATCGAGCAGCCGGCGCTGTTTCTGCTCGGCGATAAGGACCCGGTCGGCACCTTGGAGGCCTATACCCTCAAGCAGATGCCCAGACGCGTGGCGCATCTGGAGCAGCATCTGCTGAGTGAGTGCGGACACTGGATCCAGAACGAGCAGGCCGAGCGGGTTAACCAGCATCTGCTGGATTTTTTCAGTCGTCATTACCCTGCCTGAGCCCAGCAAAAGCCCTAGAATGCTGCGTTTTGCAGTCGGAGTTGGCAGGCGATGGAACAGCAGGGGCTGCTGAAAAGCTGGAACGATGACAAGGGCTTCGGTTTTATTCAGCCGCAACACGGCGGAGCGCAGGTGTTCGCGCATATCTCGGCCATGCGCGGCGACAGGCGCCCTGTGTCCGGTGACCGGGTGTTGTATATCGCCAGCCAGGACGACCAGGGCCGCATGCGTGCCGAGCATGTGCGGGTGGCGGGCGGTCTGACCCTCGACCAGCCGGCGATTCGGATTAAGCCGAGGCCTGCGCCATCGTCAGTTGATGCCTCGACCTCTAACAAGGCGCCGCGCAAACGCGTGTCATCCGGCCCGACTCAATACCTTGGCCTGAAGCTGACGCTGTTTGCCGGGCTGTGCAGCTTGCCGCTGCTGGGGTCGATCCAGTTGCTGTTGGTCTGGGGGTTTATCTGGCCTTTGCTGGCTTATGCCTCGGCCAGCTTGATCAGTTTCATGCAGTACTGGCAGGACAAGCGCAGCGCTTTGCGCGGTCGCTGGCGAACTCCGGAGAATGCCTTGCATCTGGTCGAACTGCTGGGCGGATGGCCGGGCGCTTTGTTGGCCCAACAGTGTTTCCGGCACAAAACCCGCAAAGTTGCTTATCAACTGCCGTTCTGGGCGATTGTCGTGGTGCATCAGGTTTTTTGGTTCGACTGGCTGCTGCTGGACGGTGCCAATTTCGGCGATGTTCTGCGCGCGCTCATGCCCGGTTGAGGTCGTCAGAGGTCGAGCAGCAAACCCGGTTGCAGGCGCTTGGGTAGCTTGCGCACCACCAGTTGGTGGGAGCGGGTGAGTAGCTCGCGCAGTTCCTTGTCGGCGATGGGCAAGTGCGTGCAGTTCATGCTGATCCAATGTGCCCGCGCCAGATAGGGCGCGGGGCGAATGCCGGGGCGGTCGACAAAGCCCAGAAACAGCTCGCTATCGACTTTAAAGGCCAGTTCATGGCCGAGGAAGTTGAGGATGGCGAACATCTTGTTGCCGGCCACGGAGAACACCTGGTTGTTACCCCATTTGAAGTCCTCGCGCGCCCCGGGCAGTTGCAGGCAAAAGTCGGCTATCTCGTGTTGCTTCATCTGCATTCCACCTTGCTGCGGGTTCTCTAGCAGGCCGTTGAAAAACTACTGCGCTCGACTATGCAGCGTTGAAATCAGTCTCAAAATGCTCATGTACAGCTCGTACACTGCGCTTTTTACTCGCTTCGCTCGCCCTGCGGGCCAGCCTCTGGCTGTTACTCCGCTTCGCTGCGTTTCGACTGATTTCGCCTTGCCTAGCCATCGCTCGCTACATTTCTCAACGGCCTGCTAGCTAACTTAGTAGAGCATAGGCCTGGAGATTAGTGATCAGCCGGATTGAGCGGCCGGTTCGGGTTTGCGAGCCGCGCATGCACCGCAGGTTGCGCCTGCGGATGAGCATGGCCGTACTTGGGATGCGCTTAGTCGAGGCGTTTATGCACGCGGGTAACGGCCACGCCAAGCATCAGCAGGGTGAACAGCAGCAGGGCGGCCAGGGCTGGCCAGAGTTCCACGAGCCCGGCGCCGCGCAGCATGATGCCGCGGACCAGGCGCAGAAAGTGCGTCAGTGGCAGCAGCTCGGCTAGCCACTGCGCGGCTTTCGGCATGCCGGCGAAGGGGAACATGAAGCCGGACAGCAGAATCTGCGGTAGAAAGGTGAAGAAGGCCATCTGCATGGCCTGGAACTGGCTGCGCGCCAGGGTCGAGATAAACACCCCGAGCGCCAGGCTGGCGCAGATGAACAGCAGCGAGGCCAGGTACAACTCGCTCAGCGAGCCGCGCAGGGGCACGGCGAACAGCAGCTTGCCGAGCAGTAGCACCACGCTGACCTGTACCAGGCCTATGGCGGCGAAGGGCAGGAGTTTGCCCAAGGTCAATTCCCAGGGCGACACCGGGGTGGCGATGAGCATTTCCAGATTGCCATGCTCGCGCTCGCGCACCAGGGCGGTGGCGGTGAACAGCACCATGGTCATGGTCAGGATCACGCCGATCAGCCCCGGCACGGTATTGACCGGGGCCAGGCGTTGCGGGTTGTACAGGTTGAGCACCTCGATCCGCCCGCTGCGGCTGGTGTCGTCGCCCGGCAGCGGGAAGGCCGCCAACTGGCGCGCCGAGGCCTGCACCACCTGATCGGAGCCATCGACGACGATCTGCAGCACCGAACGCTCATTGCGTTCCAGGCGCGCCTCGAAATCCGTCGGTACCACCAGCGCGGCGCTGATCTTGCCTTGGCGCAGCAGGTTATCCAGCTCCTGAGCGCTGCTCAGGTGGTAGCGCAGGTTGAGCACCTGGCTGGCCCCCAGCTCGGCTATCAGCTCGCGCGAGCGTGCGCTATTGGCCTGATCGAGTACGGCGGCGTCGAGGTGGCGTACATCCATATTGATGGCGTAGCCGAACAGCACCAGCTGCAGGGTTGGAATGCCGATGATCATGGCGAAGGTCAGGCGGTCGCGCCGCAGCTGGCGCAGCTCCTTGAGCACGATCGAACCGAGTCGGCGCAGGTTCATGGCTGCTCCCCCGGCGCGTGGGCTAGGCGTTGGGTGGCGCTGACGAAGACGTCCTCCAGGTTGGCCGTGGTCGCGGCGACCCGCGCTTGAATGCCAGCGTCGCGCAGGCGTTGCTGGATCAGTTCGGCCGCTGCCGCGGCGCTGGCCTGCACGGGGGCTGCGAGTACCCGCAGCGAGTTGCCGATCTGGGTCAGGGCGAGCACTCCAGAGGTACCCTGCAACACCTGTTGGGCCTGGCGCGGCTGAGCGCACTCGATCAGCAGTGG
>JBFKAF010000451.1:0-3415 GCA_041621735.1 Pseudomonas sp. | reverse complement strand
TTTTGCTCGCGAGCGATTCGGTCAATCGCCGATCAGCATCGACGCTGCTGCCAAGCGGCCGCCAGCCCGCTGCAGCAGATCACCAGAATACCCAGCAGGGTGGTGAGATCAGGGGTATGGGAGAAGATCAGCCAGCCCAACAGGCCGGCGAAGACAATCTGGCAGTAGCCGAACGGCGCCAGTATGGCTGGCGCGGCGCGGCGAAACGCTTGGGTCAGCAACAGGTGAGCGCTCATTCCGCATCCGCCCAAGGCCAGCATCAGTAGCCCGTGACCGATACTCGGCAGCTGCCAGTAAAACGGTACCAACGCGCTCATCAGCAGGGTATTGAACAGGCCGGCGAAGAAATTGCTGGTGGTCGGGCTGTCATGCTCGCTCAGCTTGCGCGTGAGCAGCTGGTAGAAACAGAAACACAGCGCCGAACCGAACGGCAGCAGCACCGCTGGGGTGAATAGTTCACCGCCCGGATGGACGATCATCAGTACCCCGCCGAACCCCAGCAGCACGGCGATCCACTGACGTCGGCTGACCTGCTCGCCGAGCAACGGCAGCGACAGCGCGGTGACCAGCAAGGGGGCGAGAAAGTTGACCGCCGTGGCTTCCGCCAGGGGAATAAACAGTAGGCTGGTGGTGAACAACAGACTCGTGCCCAGCAGGCAGCAGGCCCGCGCGGCCTGCAGCAGCGGTTTGCTGGTGCGCAGCACCGAGAGTCCGGCTTGAGGCAGGAAGATGCCTGCCATCAGCAGGCTATGCACCAGGTAACGCGCCCATACCACCATGATTACCGGGTAGAAACCCGACAGGTATTTCGACAGGCCATCGTGGCTGGCAAACAGCAGGGTCGCCAGGACGATGAGCACTATGCCCTTCAACGGCTGGTTAACACCGGACAGCGGGGTACTGGATGTGCTCATCGGGATCTCATGCTGGCGCTACGAACAACAGCCAGGCAAATAGGTAGGCTGCTAACTATGCAGTCATGGACAATATAGAACCTAGTTCCGACTCACCGGGCCAGCCGGCGATATTATTCGCGGGCGGGCGCAGCCTTCAGCAGTCGCCGGGCTATATCTCATTAGGGGACGAGGTAACCCTCAACTCAAAGCGCATCGAGCAGGGCCTGGGTTTTCGTCAGAGCCGTTCGCGCACGCTGCAGTGCGCCGACGCCCTGCGCCTGCAACTGCTGGCTGGGTGTTTCCACACTCAGCGCAATACCCGCTGGCAAGGTGCGCAGCAAGCCGAGCAGATCGCTATCCCCGTCGCCAGGAAAGCGCCGCTCGTTGCGCGCCTGGCGCAGAATTTCGGCCATGTCCGTCGGGCAGGGTCCGGCGACATCGCACAGCTGCGCGTAACGCAGACGCTCCGGCGCTACCTGGGCCAACTCCTCCAGGCGCGAAGCAGAACGATCGAAGTGGAAGGCGTCGATCAGGATGCCGCCGTTTTTGCGGTTGGCCGCCTCGACGATACGCCGCGCCTGGGTCAGATCCCGTGCATCGGTCCAGGGCATGAACTCCAGATGGGCATGCAGGCCGTAGCGCCTGGACAAGTCACACAGCGCCGCGAAATTGTCGGTCAAGCGCGCCTCGTCGGCATCGTTGCCGGCTACCAACAGCTCGCTGGCACCCAGCTCGGCGCCCACCGCCAGAATCGCCTCGAAATCGGCCACCAGGGTCTCCGGCTTGAGCCGCAGGATCTCCACATCGAGTACGCCGATGCCGCAGTCGCGCAAACGCGCCAAGGTCTGCTTGCGCAGGCTGGCATCGGTCAGCAGCGGAAAGTGCAGTTCTTCAGCCGTAGCCGGCACCACACGCAGACCGACATGGCTATAGCCGGCGCGCGCCGCCACTTCGACCATCTCGGGCGGCGACAACTCGAGCACTGTCAGGGCCGCCAGAGAAATAATTCGCTCACTCATACTCAATCCTCAATGCTGGAAATACTTGGCTCAGATGGTTTCAGGGGCGCAGCTTCGCCCGCTTTTACTGGCCTGCCGCACCGCCTCGACCAGCGCCAGGGTGCGTCCCGCATCGACTGCGCTGACCAGCGGTTCGACTTCGCCGCGGGCGACCCGGACGAAATGCCGTAGCTGGCGCAGCAGCGCATCCTCGGCGGTGTAGGCCTCCTGTTCCTGCAGCAATGGCTGGTGCCAGCCCGCGCCAGCTTCGGCGTAGTACCAGCGCTTGAGCTGAGGAATGCTCAGCGCACCACGAGTGCCGGCCAGCAAGTAGCACGGCTGATCGGGCTGGCGCGGGTAAAGCGGATTCTCTGCGGAGCCCAGCTCCCAGCTCCAGGGCGCCGCCACCGCGTCTGAGCCGCTCAAGCTGCCCAGGGCGCCGCTGTCGAACTGCAACAGCAGCGCCACGCTGTCCTCGTTGGCGAAACCACGAACGCCATTGCTGGTGCAGGCTTGCACCTGACGCACTTCGCCACACAGGTGGCGCAACAGGTCGAGGTCATGAATCAGGTTGGTCAGCAACATCCCCGCCCCGGCCTCGCGACGCCAGGGAATGTCGAAATAGCTCTCAGGTTTCTGCAGTTGCCAGAGTGCGGTGACCGTGGTCAGCCGGCCCAGTGCCCCGCTGGCCAACAGCTCGTGGGCCCGGGCAATCAGCGGGTTGTGCCGACGATGATGACCGACCAGCACCGGCACGCCACTGCGCTGTGAGGCCGCGATCAGTTCACGAACCTCCTGCAGGTCGACCCCGACCGGTTTCTCCAGCAATACCGGTACGCCAGCGGCAATACAGGCCAATGCGGTGCTGACATGCAGGACATTGGGGTTGGCGATGATTGCCGCCTGCGGCTTGCTTTGTTCGAGCATCTGCCGGAGATCGGCGAAGTAAGGCACCCCACACCCGGCCGCAAATTCGGCCGCTTGTGGCCCCGGATCGCAGATCGCGCAGAGCATCGCGTCATCGACGTGTTGCAGGTGCTGATAGTGTTGGCGGCCCATGATGCCGGCGCCGATCAAGGTAATACGCAGAGGTTGCTGCACAGCGGTTGTCTCTCGTCGTTGTTCTGAATGCATGAATATTTATGGAACCTAGTTCTAAATTAACCTTCTAGTCAATTTAGAACCAGGTTCCTTTTTCTTGCAAGCAAAAACGTATGCGTGCGTCGGCCCGTCCGCCAAACATCGCAAGGCAGGTTACCGAGAGCCGATTTTTATGGGGAAGCTGACAAGACCGCTGCCGGAGAACGCAACGGCAAGGAAGACTGCGCGAGGCCCACAGGGTCTGATCTGAGCATCAGCCCCGTGGCTGGTTAGTCGCGTTTCAGACGAACAACTCGGAGGCCAGGCTGGCCTCCGACAATTCCTCGGCGGCGCTCAGCAGCAGTGGCGCCAGTGCGTGCATGCGTTCCACCGGCAGGCGCGCGCTGGGGCCCGCCACGCTGAGTACGCCTATGGTCCGGG
>JBFKAF010000450.1:0-3421 GCA_041621735.1 Pseudomonas sp. | reverse complement strand
TGAACAAGAACTCCGTACCGAATGACCCGCAGTCGCCGTTCGTCACCTCGGGCCTGCGTATCGGTACCCCGGCGATCACCACCCGCGGCTTCAAGCAAGGCCAATGCATCGAGTTGGCCGGCTGGATCTGCGACATCCTCGACCGTCTGGGCGATGAGGAAGTGGAGGCACGAGTCGCCACCCTGGCCGCCGACCTGTGCGCGGATTACCCGGTCTACGCCTGAGTATCCACTGAGCAAAGATGCCTGAAGAGCGTTGCGGCAGGCCTAGAACGCCTGTCGCACGCTCGCAAACTCAACACGTGAGAGCGGTATATGGCTATCAGTCTGTTCGATCTGTTGAAGGTGGGTATAGGGCCCTCCAGTTCCCATACCGTGGGACCGATGCGCGCGGCACAGATGTTTGCCCAACGGCTGAAGAACGACACACTCCTCGAGCGGGTCGCGCGCGTACGCACCGTGCTCTACGGTTCTCTCGGCGCCACCGGTAAAGGCCACGGCAGCGGTGCGGCGGTCCTGCTCGGGCTGGAGGGGCACGCCCCCGATCTGGTCGACCCGCAGATCATGGTGCCGCGCGCCGAGGCGATTCATGCCAGCGGACGCCTGTTAGTGCTGGGTACCCAGGAGATCGCCTTCCAGGCCGAGCACGACCTGGTCTTTCATCGCAGCGAATCCCTGCCCTTTCATCCCAATGGCATGATTTGCACGGCTTTCGATGCGCATGGCGAGCCACTGTGCGAGAAGACCTACTACTCGGTCGGCGGTGGTTTTATCGTCGGCGAAGACACCGTCGGTGCCGGCGTCATACAGGCGGAGACGGTCCCACTGGTGCACGACTACAAGTCGGCGGATGAATTGCTGCGGATCTGTCAGGAAACAGGCCTGTCGATCGCCGAGATCACCCTGGAGAACGAGAAGCTGTGGCGCAGCGAAGCGCAGATCCGCAGCGAGATACTGGCGCTCTGGCAGGTCATGCAGGACTGCGTCGGGCAGGGTATTCAGAATGAAGGCATCCTCCCCGGTGGGCTGAAGGTCAAGCGCCGGGCCGCCGCCTGGCACCGGGACCTGAAGAACCGCAAGCGCATGGATTTGATCACCCCGTCCCTCGGCGCGATGGACTGGGTCAATCTCTACGCTCTGGCGGTCAATGAAGAGAACGCGGCTGGTGGGCGTATCGTCACCGCACCGACCAATGGCGCCGCCGGGATCATTCCCGCCGTGTTGCACTACTACGTTAACTTTTGCCCGAACTCCGACGAGGATGGGGTCATCCGCTTCTTTCTCGCGGCGTCGGCAATCGGTTTCCTGTTCAAGGCCAAGGCCTCGATCTCCGGTGCCGAGGTGGGCTGTCAGGGCGAAGTCGGCTCGGCCTGCGCCATGGCGGCAGCGGGCCTGGCCGAAGCCGTCGGCGCCACGCCACAACAAGTAGAAAACGCCGCCGAGATCGGCATGGAGCACAACCTCGGCCTGACCTGCGACCCGGTCGGCGGACTGGTGCAAGTGCCGTGCATCGAGCGCAATGCCATGGCGGCCATGAAGGCCATCAATGCCGCCTCGATGGCATTGCGCGGCGACGGTCATCACTTTGTCTCCCTGGACAAGGTGATCAAGACCATGCGCGACACCGGCAGGGATATGCTCGACAAATACAAGGAGACGTCCCGCGGCGGTCTCGCGGTCAATGTCATCGAGTGCTGATCGGCGCACCGGCTGAACCCAAAGAGCACGATCACCGCTGGTCGTCCTACCGTAGCCCGGGTGCAATCCGGGAAGCATTGGCAGTCGCACAACCCTTCCCCGGATTGCATCCGGACTACAAGGCTCGCTTTGCGTGGGCGCACAGAGCGACGCCTTAGGTAGCGCCGCACTGCGAAAGGCTGTGCAACACCTAACCAGGGCATAGCCCAAAAAATCTCATTAGGCTATGGCCCAGTTACGTGTTGCACGCCGCTTTTGTAGATACCGTCTTGTCCCTCAGCGGGCAAGGGCCTTTTTGACATCAAATGGTTCGCCTGATTTGAGCACCCCATAGGCGATGTGGAGCAGTTTGCGCATCGCCGCACAGACGATCTGCTTGCCGGCCTTGCCACGGGTTTGCAGACGCTCCTTCAGGGCTTTGATCGCCGGGTTGTGGATCATTGCCGCGAGCGCAGGCATGTACAGTCCTGAGCGCAGGCGGGCGGAGCCCATGCGTGAGATAACCACGTGGCCTTTGTGTTTGCCGGAGTCCTGCAGCTTCGGATTCAGCCCAGCAAACGCGGTGATCGCCCGAGCATTCTTGAACCCCAAGGGGTCGCCCAACTCGGTCAGTAGTAAGGCCGCCGTCTTGTTGCCGATACCGTCGATGCTGACCAGGAGATCGCGCTTGTCGCGCAAGTCCGGATCGTTGTCGATGTGGTCCTGGATAGCTTTCAGGGTGTCGGCAATCTGCGCTTGGACATGCTGCAGCACTGAACGGATAGAGTCCTGAACACTGGCGTGTGAAACCTCCAGGCGATTGAACTCCATCTGCTCGATCTCCTTGAGGTCGTCCAGGCGACGTACCAGCGCCCGCAATCGCCGCACGGCCAGCGGTTCGGGTTGCCAGGCACGCAGCTTGTCCATGTGCCGCTGGCCATAGTCGGCAATCAACTTGGCGTCGACTCGATCCGTCTTGACCCGCTGTAACTGGCTCTGGGCGTAGCTGGCGATCTGCGCAGGATTCATGACGCACACGCGGTAACCCAGTTGATACAGGTACTCCGCCAAGGCCTCGTGGTAGACCCCAGTGGCCTCCATCACGACCCAGGCGCTCGGCTCGGCGTATTTTTCCAGCCACTGCTGGAGTGCCTCAAATCCCGCCACCTCATTGGGCAGCTTGCTCTTGGTGCGATATTTACCATTGGCTTGCAGGGTGGCGATATCGACGCTGTGCTTGGCGATGTCGACGCCAACGATACTGGACATAAACTCTCCTCCATCAATTTCTGACGATCATCACTGCACCCTGTCCGACCTTGTGAATGCGAGCTCTTACCCGAGGTAGGCCCTAGATACCGTTCGAACTTTGCGAGTGAGTGTGGAGGGCCGGAGCACTATCTACGAAACAGGCTCGAGGCCTGAGGGTGGGTACGTCTTCCTGGTCCTCCCCCGATGATCAGTCGAGGACTATCGCCCCCTTGGGAGGAAATAGTCGAGATACAAGGGTGGGTTAGGCGCATGACTGCAGGCTATTTGCTGGTGCGTAGTCGGTTGCGCCGTAACCCACCAGATGAGGTAAGCCGACAACCGCTTGGTGGGTTACGCGGCGCGCAATTTCCGCAGTTGATTTCCAGCCTCTGCTCAGCGCCACTAACCCACCCTACAAAAGCGGCGTGCAACACGTAACTGGGACATAGCCAATAAATAACTACTGCACGCTGGTCGTAGACCCGCCCTGGTGC
>JBFKAF010000449.1:0-3424 GCA_041621735.1 Pseudomonas sp. | reverse complement strand
TTACGACCCGGTCTATGGCGCGCGGCCCCTGAAGCGGGCGGTCCAGCGCTGGGTCGAAAACCCGTTGGCGCAACTGATCCTGGCCGGAAAGCTCGAGCCCGGCAGCAGTGTCACAGGCACGGTCGAGGGCGACGAAATCGTGTTTGCCTAGGTCTGAACCATACACAGATCCCCGGCACGGCTGGGCCGTCCGGGGATCTGTGTATGGGGCTTTGACTGGCTGGATTGGCGGGCAGCTTCGGCTGCATGCGCGCGAAGTGGCTAACGGCAGCCTGGGCGAGGCGGGCCGTTCACAGGTGTTTGAGCAGCACCTCGAGCGCCGCAGCCTGATCCTCGGCCAGGTCAATGATGTGGAAACCCGCCCAGCAATGTATGTCGTCGGCGCCTGGGCGGCTCCAGAGGCAGTCGGCTCCCAGTGTTATCTCGCACACGCCCTCGATCACCTGTTCGCTGACCAGGCGGCACTCGACCAGGGTGTCGGCAGTTTGCGGCGTGTCGCTGAACAACATGAAGCCTTCGGCGGAGAGATCCACCACCCGGCCCAGGCGTCGTCCGCTGTGCAGGTCGAAGACTTCCAGTTGCAGCTCGGTGCTATGACGGTCGTGTTGACGACGCTCTTCCATTGGCGCTCCTTAGTGAGTATCGGCTGTGCGCCCAGTAAAGCGCTGCAGGACGCGGTAAATGGCGGTGAGCGCGCGATCTACCAAGGGGGCATCGTGTTCGGCGGTGACGATCCGCGCAAGACCCTGTTCCATTTCGCTGGCCAACTGGGCCAGTGGCTTGATCGCCGCACGCTGTCCGCTGTGGTCGACAAACATGTAGTTGTGCGTGGTCGGGCTGAACCAGGAGAGTTTCAGTGTGCGGGTTTGCTCGCCGGTGACGAATTCGAACCAGGTGCCGAAGCCGATTTGCCCGAGCTGTTTGGCGAGCACCTGAGCGCGAGGGGATAGGCCCGACGCGCGCGGCGCGAGGCTGGCGAGCTCGGCATCTTCGCCGAGCATGGCGCCGAGCTGGCTTTCCGGCAGGCTGGCCGTGAGTTTGGCTGCAACCTGGGGTTGTTTGGCTTGTACGGCGTATTGGCAGGCGACCAGGTCCTGCAGCAGGCGCCGGATGCCGTCCTCATGGTAGCCGCCAAGCAGTGTCAGGCCTTTACGCAGATCCTCCAGCAGCGGTGCGCGCAGCGCCTGCAGGCGCTCCCGGCCGGCATCGTCCAGCGGTGTGCCGCTCCAGGCCATTTGCTCGGCCACCTCGCGGGCGCGTTGCCACTCGCTGCTGTGATCGCCGTGGCGCAACAGCACGAAGACCAGTACGTCGGTCCAGGTGAGCTGCAGAAAGTCACGAATGATGCGCGGAGGCTCGCGGTCGTTCAGGCAGTGGGCGATGGCTTCGACGGCCTGCTGGCGTGCGCCAAGCAGTTTGTCACGCCCTTTGGCGGCTTCCACTGCACGGCGCTCACGCAGATCGACCTTGTGCTTGAGGGGGGTGGCGAATTCGTTGAACTCTTCCAGCAGGCTAGTAAACAGGTGCAGGTCACCATTGAAGTCATGGATGACACGCTCGACGACCCACTGCATCTTCGCCAGCACGCCGCGTTCATCGCCTTCGCTGCCGTACAACACGCCGGCCTGAGCCATGGCGTTGAGTAAGCGGCGTGCCGGATGGTGATGTTGCGTGAACAGTGCCTTGTCCTGCAGGGCGACTTTTAGATAGGGCGTATGCAGATGGGACAGCGCGGTCTTGCAGGTGTCCGGTAGGTTGTCGTCGTCCAGGATAAAGTCGAACAGCATGCCGACCAGGTCAACCACGTCGGCTTCCTGGTCCGAGAGTTTATGTTGTGCGGGTTGCTGGCTATGGGTTTCCAGTTGCTGCTGTAAATCGGCTTTCAGGCTTTCGACCTGTTGCGGGCGCAGCAGGCGCTGCGCCAGGTCGTCCGCGGATTGACGCTGCATGCGGTTCAGGGCGTCGAGCAATTCCGTGGCGCTGTATGTGCTGCTGGCGTTGCGTGGCGAGAAACTGGCGATGCTGCGGGTGTTGCCGAGTGGCGCGTCGAGGTCGCGTTGGCGGTGCTCGCCGAGTAGGTTGCTCAGACCGCTCAACAGCATAGTCGGGTCGCTTGGCGGCGGGCCGCTCAGGTCGAGCGGCGCTGTGGCCGCTGCAGGGCTGCTCGGATTGCCGGGACTACTTGGAGTGGCTGGGGCTGAGGTGGCGTTGGCGTCGACAGTCGGGTTGTCTGCCGCAACCGACTCGCCCGATGACAGGGTTGGGCGCGCTGGGTTGGCGTTGCGCGGTGCGCTGTATTTCAGATTGGGTAGCACGCCGGCCTCGATCAGCCGTTGATTGAGCGCCGCATACAGGCTGTCCAGGTTATGCATGACGTGCTGGTCGAACAAGGTATAGAGGACGGTCTTGACCCGTAACTGCAGTGGGCAGGGCGCCAGGGCCTCGCGGAATGCCTGGGCGATTGTCTGCGGGCCAAACGGGTTGTCGTCTTCGCTGAGCTTCTTGCCGTTATTGAGCAGGGCCAGGCGTTGCTCCAAGGCGAATAGCGGTTGTGCGCAGCGAGCCTTGATCCGGTTAACCATATTGGTGACCAGCAGGCTTTCTTCGTACTCCTCATTCTGTATCAGGGTCAGTTGTTCGGCATCCAGCTCCGCGGCGCCCAGCTGCGGCTTGAGTTTTCCATCGAGAAAGTCGGAGAAGCCCTGAGCGATTTTCTGATGATAGGTGCGCTCGGTCTGCGGGCGTTGCTTGCGTATTTCGCGCATGCTATCGAAGAACAGGGTTTGCACCTGATTGTTCTCGGCCTTTTCCGCGCATTCGAACAGGGTGTCGTCGATCTGGCCAAACACCCCGGCCAGGTGCTCGGCCAGGCGGTTCATCACCAGCTTGCGGCAGCTTTGTACCAGCTCACCAAAGCGTGGCTGGATGCCTCGACTTGCCAGGGCCGGCGTGGTGCTTGGGGCATGCGGTGGTGTGTCCTGAGAGCTCATGGACCTTCCTAGTTGAGTCCTGGCGACCGATGCGTCTTGTTATGACCGCAGTCATCAAAGATATAGCAGCCCATCGCGCGTCTGCAAAGCATTGTCACTAAAGCAATTTAAGGGGTTGACAGGGCGTTCTGAAACCGTAAAATGGCGCGCCTCTGATACGGGAAACGGTTCACGCCAAAGCCTAGTTGAAGAGATTGGAAAGCAAGTAGTTCCGCGATAGCTCAGTCGGTAGAGCAAATGACTGTTAATCATTGGGTCCCAGGTTCGAGTCCTGGTCGCGGAGCCAATCTTTCTATCGGGGTATAGCGCAGTCCGGTAGCGCGCCTGCTTTGGGAGCAGGATGTCAGGAGTTCGAATCCCCTTACCCCGACCATTTTTGGGTCGTTAGCTCAGTTGGTAGAGCAGTTGGCTTTTAACCAATTGGTCGTAGGTTC
>JBFKAF010000448.1:0-3429 GCA_041621735.1 Pseudomonas sp. | reverse complement strand
CTCGCCCGGCCTTTTCCACCGAGTCGAAACTGGCCAGCAGCACCCGCGCCACCTGTGGTTTAGGCAGCAGCTTGACCGTGACCACGGTGATGATGCCGAGCATGCCTTCCGAACCGGTGAACAAGGCCAGCAGGTCGAAGCCTGGCGCGTCCAGGGCATCGCTGCCCAGGGTCATGCGCTCGCCCTCGACCGTGAGGACTTCCACCTTGAGCAGGTTGTGCACGGTCAGGCCGTACTTCAGGCAGTGCACGCCGCCAGCGTTCTCGGCGACGTTACCGCCAATCGAGCAGGCGATCTGCGAGGACGGGTCCGGTGCGTAATACAACTCATGCGGCGCCGCCGCCTGGGAGATCGCCAGGTTGCGCACACCGGGCTGGACCCGGGCGAAGCGCCCGGCCGGGTTGACCTCGAGAATCTTGTTGAAGCGCGCCAGCACCAGCAGGATGCCCTGCTCCAGCGGCAAGGCGCCGCCGGACAGGCCGGTGCCGGCGCCACGTGCGACCACCGGCACGCCGCGCTGGTGGCACAGCTTGAGCAGGGCTTGTACCTGTTCGACGCGCTCGGGCAGCACCACCAGCATCGGGGTGGTGCGGTAGGCCGAGAGGCCATCGCATTCGTAGGGTTTTAGGTCTTCCTGATCGTGCAACACGTCCAGGTCTGGCAGCTGTGCGCGCAGCTCAGCCAGCAGGGCCAGCTTATCGACTGTGGGCAGCGGGCCATCGACACGCTCGTCGTACAGAATGCTCATGGCAGGCTCACTCGAATGACGTTGCTGTTCTGTGCAGGCCAGGCGGCGAACCCGAGCTGCTTATTGTGGCCAGTATGTTTAGGCCGCGGGGTGTTCGGCGTCCATCGCTAAGCGCACTGGTACGACCAGTTTTTTCAAGTGCACAGTCCGCCACCCGTCACCTCATGCCTTACATTTGCTGGAACGGATGCCTATAGTGAAAGCGCTGCGATTAACCAATCAGAACTGGTCCTACCAGTTGCTCGAGGTTTAAACATGCTCGAAGAAACGCCTGGAGCTCGGCGCCAGGTCAGCGATGTGGTCGCCGAACGGATCGAGCGATTGATCGTCGATGGCGTGCTCAAGGTTGGCCAGGCGCTGCCTTCGGAACGGCGCCTGTGCGAGAAGCTGGGGATATCCCGTTCGGCCCTGCGCGAGGGACTCAAGGTGCTGCGCGGCCGCGGCATCATCGACACCGCCCAGGGTCGCGACTCGCGGGTCGCCACGCTGAGCGGGCCGCGCGATGCCAGCCCGTTGATGCACCTGTTCAACTCGCAGCCGCGCACCCTCTTCGATCTGCTCGAAGTGCGCGCCCTGCTGGAGGCCGAGTCGGCGCGCCTGGCCGCCTTGCGCGGCACCGACGCGGATTTCGTCCTGCTCACCCGCCGCTACGAGGAAATGCTTGCCGCCCACGCCCAGGCGGATGCCGTCGAACCGCGCGAGCATGCTCGCCTCGACCATGCCTTCCACCTGGCGATCTGCGAGGCCTCACACAACCCGGTGCTGCTGCACACCCTGCAGTCGCTGACCGACCTGATGCTCAGCACAGTGTTCGCCTCGGTCAACAACCTCTATCACCGGCCCGTGCAGAAACGCCAGATCGACCGCCAGCACGCACGGCTGTACCACGCAGTGATCGAGCGCCTGCCGGAGCAGGCGCAGCGCGCCGCCCGCGAACACATCCACAGCATCCGCGACAATCTCCACGAGATCGAGCAGGAGGAACAGCGCCTGGTGCGCGCGACCATGCGCCTGGAAGGCTGGACCTGAGGCCAGGCTAACATCTGGTTCTAAGAAGCTAGCGTCAAGCAACGCTGCGAAAGGACCAAGATCGTATGCAAGGCTGCGTAGGTAGGCAGGAACCCGGCACGTTAATCTGCTTAAACCACTCGTTCCAACGCTTGCTGATGTGCAATGCGACGTCGTCCCTACAGGCTGACCGCCGACTACTCAGGCTTTGGTCTGAAGCATCTGGTATATGGAGCGACTTGATACATCGCCTTCTGATTACACCGGAGCTGGGTTCAGGTGATTGACGGCAAACCAGCCGTCCGACTTTTCTGCGGGCAACACAACTGAGCCTCCCTTGAATCTGAATTCAAGGCCCTACAGGGCTGGACACCACCTGCGCTGGCAGTCAGGATGGCCGACCACAAAATATACGCAACTTACGCACAGAAGATATGAAAGCGACCTTCGTAGAGCTACCGGCTTTTGCACGCAGTCGGAACGAATACCTCGATGACGACGCGTTCAAAAATTTCCAGTAAATGCTGCTACAGAGCCCCGATGCTGGCGACGTCATCAACAATACCGGCGGACTACGTAAAATCCGCTTCGGGGATGCAACACGGGGCAAGGGAAAACGTGGAGGGCTACGAGGGATTTGAACCGACAACCAAGCTTGATAGCCCCACTCCACCGCAACACAATTGCCCTGAAAACAGCGATCTATTTTGTTGTGCTCTGACGCTCAAAAAAATCCACCTATGTTTGAGCAGTGAGAATGCCAGACAGCACAAGGCCTCCGCCAAGTGTCGGCTTGAACCTCTAGGTGGAAGCCCTTCGATTCGACAAGTTAGGTCGGCCCCCAGCTCCACCAAATACACATCTAAAGACGTCCATGGACGTCTTTTTTGTGCCTGAAACTCAGTAAATACGGTCGCGTGCAATCGAATAGTCCTTCACGGTGGGAAAGCTACACACCCGGAGGTACTACTGCTCAGCGCTTGTGCTTGGTACTTGGCTATCCACAGAATGCATAGCTAGCGCCAGATAGCGCGCCACGGCATTCGGCGCCCAGTTGCCAACAGGACTGAGCAAACGCTTGCGCACGAAGCGATAGTCTCGAAGCGGGGCTTTCAGCGCCTGCAAAAATCTACTGTCTTGCTCGGCCAACTCGGAAAATCGCTGTGCTATAGCAGTATCCAAGGCGATAGTCGCTGGTTCGTTGAGAATCCAGATATCGCCGCCGAAATTCGGGAAGGACGCCATCTGGTAGGACAGCAGCATCCGCCCGATATCGTAGCTGAGGCCATGCAATCGGCTCTGTGTCTGCGCCAGCTCAGGCGTCGCGTTGTAGCGTTCGGTGAGCGACTTATCCAGGCGGAAATGCGCCTCGATGACGCCCGGCACCCAACGTGTATAGGCGGGCCATACCGAACGCACGTCGGTGGTGTTCTGCGGCAAGTTCTTCAGATCAGCAACCGCATTGTCCAGCTGGCGGATCTGTTCGGTGATCGCAACCTCGCCAGCCTGTACGGATAACTCGCGCAGTTGCTTCAGGTTACGGCTAAAGGCTTCAGCATTCTCCGCCTCATAGGGAATGCCGTTGAGGTTGTAGTAGAGCAGCACGTTGACCGTCGCCATCGTCGCCAGCGTGCGCATTTCCTGAAGCTCTTGGCGGTCCAGCGCGGCCAACG
>JBFKAF010000447.1:0-3434 GCA_041621735.1 Pseudomonas sp. | reverse complement strand
TGCGTTGTGTGGCAGGGCAAAAGCATTGGCGGACAGGCTAATCAGGATCAGGCTGGCGAGAATTGTCTTTTTCATCTTGAGGCTCATCGTGAGGGCGGTAAGTGAGTACGGGGCCCATGCTACTCAGAAAATTTCGATGAAGAAGTTCCGATGCCTGATGGAGATAATCGATGCCATCGATAATGGTTTTGACGCTCTAGAATGGCTGTTTAATGGTCTTGTCGAAGGATTTGTCTGTCTGGTTAGTCCGATTGAATAATCGATTTATATAATCAAATAATTAGATGTATATGATGCGCAGCTCCTTGAGGTGGCAAGTAGGGTCGCGAGGCTGCTTGAAATTCTGAACGGCTGATGCGTATTTTGTACGTGTTGGCCGTTATAAGATGGCGCTTGCGCCCTACTTAAGGATAAGAACAGATGAGTACCGCTAGCCGCACCGCATTGGTCGAACTATTGCGCGGGGTTGATGAGGTCGAGTGTGTGACCCCGGATTTGAACGGTGTGCCGCGCGGCAAGGTGATGACCGCAGAGGGGTTTCTCGAGGGGCGTCGCTTGCAGCTGGCCCGCGGTGTGTTGCTGCAATGCATCATGGGCGGTTATCCGCCGGCACGTTTCTACGGCAGCGACGATGGCGATCTGGCGCTGAATGCCGAGCCGACGCAGATCCATCGTGTGCCGTGGAGCAGCGCTCCACGCGCCTTGGCAATCTGTGATGCGGATGAGCTGACGGGGGGGCATTCCGGTCTATCTACGCGCGGCCTGCTCAAGCAGGTAGTGGCGCGCTATGCCGCCCATGGCTGGCAGCCGGTGGTAGCGACCGAGCTGGAGTTTTTCGTGTTCGCCTCGAATGGCGATCCGCTGCAGCCGTTCCAGGCGCCAGTAGGCTTGGATGGCCGGCGTGAGGACGGTGGTTCGGCGTTCAGCGTGAGTTCGCACAACGGCTTGCGGCCGTTCTTTAGCGAGGTCTATCAGTGCATGGCGGCGCTGGGCTTGCCGCGCGATACCTTCATGCATGAGATGGGCGTCAGCCAGTTCGAGATCAATTTGCTGCATGGCGACCCCGTGCTGCTGGCCGACCAGACCTTTCTGTTCAAACACCTGCTCAAGGAAGTCGGGCTCAAGCACGGACTGAATGTGGTGTGTATGGCCAAGCCATTGGCGAAAACACCCGGCAGCTCCATGCATATCCACCAGAGCGTGATCGAGCAGGGCACGGGCAACAATATATTCAGCGCTGTGGATGGACAGCCGACGCCCGCTTTCTACCACTTTATCGGTGGTCAGCAGGCGGCGCTGGCGGACTTCACCCTGTTGTTCGCCCCGCATGTGAATTCCTATCAGCGCCTCTGTCACCCTTATGCGTCGCCGAACAATGCCTGCTGGTCGGAAGACAATCGCGCCGCTGGCCTGCGTATTCCCGCCAGTTCACCTGTGGCGCGGCGGGTGGAGAATCGCTTGCCGGGTGCCGACGCCAACCCCTATTTAGCCTTGTCTGCGAGCCTGGCCGCAGGGTTGTATGGTCTGGAAAATGGCTTGCAACCGAGTGCGCCGATTCAGGGTGAGTTCGAAGTAGCAAAAGAATTGACGCTACCCTGTACCATGCACGCTGCTTTGGAGCGTCTGAAGCAGAGTTCGCTCGCAGTTGAACTGTTCGGCAGCGAATTCATCGAAGGCTACATTGCTACCAAGACCATGGAGCTCAACAGCTTCTTCGATGAAATTACCCCCTGGGAGCGGCGTGTTCTAGCGGCCCAGGCTTAAGCCTCACCCGTCGAGCCGATCCCGGTTCGATACTCGATCAGGGAGCTGCACAAGACCGATGCGCTTAATCTGGAAGTCCTACCGTTCATTGTATTTCGCCACTGCATTGATGCTGCTTGGCTCGGGTTTGCTCAGTACCTATCTAGGCTTGCGTTTGGCGGAGACTGTGGATGGTCTGTGGGTTGGTGCCTTGATGGCGGCCAACTATTTCGGTTTGGCGTTGGGCGGAAAAGTAGGGCATAGACTGATCGCCCGGGTCGGTCACATACGCGCCTACGTAGCCTGTGCCGGTGTGGTGACGGCAGCGGTGTTGGGGCATGGTCTGACCGACTGGCTACCCATCTGGCTGCTGCTGCGTATGCTGGTTGGCCTGGCCATGATGTGCCAATACATGGTCATCGAAAGCTGGCTCAACGAACAGGCAGACACCAGTCAGCGAGGCAAAGTGTTCGCCGGCTACATGGGCGCCTCTTACCTGGGTCTGGTGCTCGGTCAGTTGGTGCTGGTAGTGCATCCTGCGCTCGGCCCTGAGCTGTTGATGCTGGTGGCCTTGTGCTTTGCCTTGTGCCTGGTACCGGTGGCGCTGACTCACCGGCTGCACCCCGCGCCGATGCATCCGGCGCCGCTCGAAATGCGTTTCTTCCTGAGCCGTGTGCCCTTGTCGTTGACCACCATCGGCACAGCTGGACTGCTGATCGGCTCATTCTATGGATTGGCACCCTTGTATGCGACGCGTGTGGGGCTGTCCACCGAACAAATCGGTCTGTTCATGGGTAGCTGTATTCTCGCCGGCCTGGTGGTGCAGTGGCCGCTAGGCTGGTTGTCGGATCGTTGCGATCGGGTGGTGCTGATCCGCGGCTGCGCGGTGTTGCTGACGCTGGCGGCGTTGCCGTTGGCGATGATGCCTGAGGTCCCTCTGCTGCTGCTGATCGGTATCGGTTTTATCGTGAGCTCGCTGCAGTTCAGTCTGTATCCACTGGCGGTGGCCTTGGCCAACGATCATGTGGAGGGCGAGCGGCGCGTCTCCTTGACCGCGATGTTGCTGATCACCTTTGGTGTGGGTGCCAGTATCGGGCCGTTGCTGGCAGGTGTATTGATGCGCTTTTGGGGTGCGAACATGCTCTACGCCTTCGCCTGTGGTTGCGCGTTGATTCTGGTCTGGCGCGTACGCCCGGATAACGTCACCCACCTGCATCAGGTCGACGATGCACCCCTGCACCACATTCCCATGCCGGACAGCATTGCCAGCTCGCCCCTGGTTGCCGCCCTCGATCCGAGGGTCGATGAGCAGGTGGTGCACGATCAGATGCAGGATCATGTGAGCGATGGTAGCGAGCCCGGGGTGGCGGGCGACATGTCCGTCGCGCCGCGTGAGTCGGCTCCACCCGCGTGAGTCCGCAACTCAGTGTGATAATCCCTGCGCGCGATGAGGCCCAGGCTTTGCCGCAGCTGCTGGCTGATCTGGCGTGGCTGCGTGCGCGTGGCGCGGAACTGATAGTGGTGGTTGGCGGCAGTCGCGATGCGACTGCCGCCTTGGCCGCGCCCTATGCTGACCGGGTGCTCGAAAGCAGACCTGGGCGTGCCCGGCAGATGAATGCCGGTGCCGCCGTTGCGCGCGGCGACTATCTTTGGTTCGTGCATGCGGACACTCAGGTCAGCGTCGAGTCTAT
>JBFKAF010000446.1:0-3434 GCA_041621735.1 Pseudomonas sp. | reverse complement strand
TCGAAGCCAGGGAAGCGGCTATCGAAGGTGCGGGCGAACTTCAGGTAATCGATGATCGAACGAGTCGCCGGGGTAAACCGCTCGCCCGGCATGATCAACGGAATACCGGGCGGATACGGCACCAGCATCACCGCGGCGATGCGCCCCTCGAGCTGTTCGATCGGCACCGCCTCGACTTCACTGCGCACCAACTGGTTGTAGGCGTCGGCCGGTTTCATGGCGACCTCAGGCAACGTCGTATACATGCGTTTGAGCGCCTTGGCCGTGGCGTTATCGCGGTAGCAGGCATGCAGCTCGGCGCAGAGATCGCGCAAGCCCATGCCGTGGTAGCGCGCCCCGCCGGCGTTGGCAATGCAAGGCAGGGCATCGGCGAGCGGCACATTGGCGTCGTAGTGCCGTTTGAACTCCAACAACTCCGTCAGCAGGGTGCTCCATTTGCCTTTGGTAATACCCATGGAAAACAGCACCAGAAAGGAATACAGCCCGGTCTTCTCCACCACCAAACCGCGCTCCCAGAGGAACTTGCCGACCACCGCGGCCGGAATGCCGTGTTCATCCAGTGCGCCGCCTGCGGTCAGACCGGGGGTGACCAGAGTGACCTTGATCGGGTCGAGCAGCACGTAATCCTCGGCCACTTCGCCGAAACCGTGCCAGTCGGCTTGCGGTTGCAGCAACCAGTCCTGGGTCGCCACGTCATCGGCGCCCTCGGCCTGCGGCGGTTGCCAGATACTGAACCACCAGTCGTCGGCGCTCAGGTTCTTGCGCAGGTTGGCCAGGGCACGGCGGAAGCTCAGGGCTTCATCGAAGGTTTCCTGGATCAGCGAGCGCCCCGCCGGGCCCTCCATCATCGCCGAAGCCACGTCCAGCGAGGCGATGATGCCGTACTGCGGCGAGGTGGAGATGTGCATCATGAAGGCTTCGTTGAAGCGGTCGCGATCCAGCCGGCGAGCGCCACCATCCTGCACGTGAATCATCGAGGCCTGGCTGAAGGCGGCGAGCAGTTTGTGGGTGGAATGGGTGCTGAACACCAGCGGGCCATTGTCTTCACGCGAGGTGCCCATGCCGTAGCGCCCGGCATAGAACTCGTGGAAGGCCGCGTAGGCGTACCAGGCCTCGTCGAAATGCAGCACCTCGACGCTGTCGCCCAGGGTCTGCTTGATCAGCTCGGCGTTGTAACACAGGCCGTCATAGGTCGAGTTGGTCACCACCGCCAGCTTGACCTTGGCCGCGCGGCCCTTGGCCAATGGGCTGGCATCGATCTTGGCCTGGATCGATTCGCGACTGAACTCGCTGAGCGGAATCGGCCCGATGATGCCCAGCTCGTTGCGTGCCGGGCACAGGTACAGCGGGATGGCGCCGGTGATGATGATCGAGTGGAGAATCGACTTGTGGCAGTTGCGGTCGACCAGCACCAGATCGTCGCGGCCGACCATGCTATGCCAGACGATCTTGTTGGCGGTCGAGGTGCCGTTGATCACGAAGAAGCTGTGATCGGCGCCGAAATTACGCGCGGCACGCGCCTCGGCTTCGGCCAGCGGGCCGGTGTGATCGAGCAGCGAACCCAGCTCCGGCACCGATACCGACAGGTCGGAGCGCAGGGTGTTTTCGCCGAAGAACTGGTGAAACGCCTGCCCCACCGGACTCTTGCGATAGGCCACCCCGCCGCCATGGCCGGGGGTGTGCCAGGAATAGTTGGACTGCGCGGTGTGCTGCACCAGTGCTTTGAAAAACGGCGGCAGCAGGCCATCCAGGTAATTGCGCGCGGCCCGCGCCACCTGGCGGGCGAGGAACGGCACTGTGTCCTCGAACAGGTAAAGAATGCCGCGCAACTGGTTGAGATCGGCCATGGCATCGGCCGGCGCGTTCTCGATGGTGACCTGCTCGCCCAGGGCGAAGATCGGCAACTGCGGCGCCCGCACTCGGGCGATGCGAATCAGCTCGACCATGTCCTGCAGCAGGCGCTTGTTCTCCCCCGCGCCCTCGGCGGCCACCAGGATGCAGGCCAGGCCGTGGTGGGTCGAGGCGACGATACGCCCTTCGGCGGAACTGGCGCTGGGGAGGATAGTGAAGCCGTCCTGCTCCAGTTCCTGGGCGATGGCGCGCACCCGGTCGCCGGCCACGCTATCGGCCTTGATGTCACGGTGCACGATAAGGATCGGAAACTTGAGGTCTTTATACATGGCGGTTTCCTGAGGCTGCGGATTCTGCTGCGCGTATCCCCTCAGGTTAGAAGCTCCCCGGCAGGTCGTTACAGGAAAAGCGGCAAGCCCACCCCTGGCGCACTCGGCGCTCAGCGCAAATATCGACTAAACGACTCAAATACTCGTCATAACGACTTATCTTTTCATCTTATCGATGGTTTATGAGCCTTATTGTCAAACCAACTGCTCTTTAGACTGGCCCCAACTGAAACGCAACCTGGAGATAACAACAATGAACGTCCTCCTGCTCGGCGCGGGCCATATCGGCTACACCATCGCTCAACTGCTGCACAACAGCGGCGACTACCAGGTGCTGGTGGCGGATCGTGACGCCAACTCGCTGCAGGCGATTGCCGACCTGGGCATCGCCACCCGCGAAGTCGATTCGGCCGACGGCGCGGCCCTGGAAACGGCCATGCACGGCCAGGATGCCGTGCTCAACGCCCTGCCCTACCACATGGCGATCGGCGTGGCCAAGGCCGCCAAGGCCACCGCCACCCACTACTTCGACCTGACCGAAGACGTGCATGCGACCAAGACCATCCGCGACCTGGCCGAAGGCGCGAGCAGCGCCTTCATGCCGCAGTGCGGCCTGGCGCCGGGCTTTATCGGCATCGCCGCGCATTCGCTGGCACGCCACTTCGACAGCGTGCGCGAAGTGAAGATGCGCGTCGGCGCCCTGCCCGAGTTCCCCACCAACGCGCTGAAGTACAACCTGACCTGGAGCGTCGACGGCCTGGTCAACGAGTACTGCCACCCCTGTGAAGCCATCCGCAACGGCAAGCTGCAGATGGTCCAGCCGCTCGAAGGCCTGGAACACTTCTCCCTCGACGGCGTCGAGTACGAGGCGTTCAACACCTCAGGCGGCCTGGGTACCCTGTGCGAGACCCTGGAAGGCAAGGTCGAAGTGCTGGACTACAAGACCGTGCGCTATCCGGGCCACCGCGACCTGATGAAGTTCCTCCTGGAAGACCTGCGTCTGGCCGGCCACCAGGACAAGCTCAAGGACATCCTGCGCGGCGCCGTGCCGAGCACCATGCAGGACGTGGTGCTGGTGTTCGTCACCGTCAACGGCATCAAGAACGGCAAGCTGGTGCAGCAGGTGTTCAGCCGCAAGATATTCGCCGCCGAGCAGAACGGCCGCCTGACCAGCGCCATCCAGATCACCACCGCTGCCGGCATCTGCGCCGCGCTGGATCTGTTCCGCGCTCAGCGTCTGCCACAGTCCGGCTT
>JBFKAF010000445.1:0-3454 GCA_041621735.1 Pseudomonas sp. | reverse complement strand
GCCGGGTGGCGCAGCTGCACATCGATTCGGGCTGGGTGCCGGCGCATACCAAGGTCAACGACTTCGAGGCGGCGATCCGCACCGTCTGCGAGCCGATCTTCGAGCGGCCGCTGAAGGATATTTCCTTTGGCCAGCTGCTGCTGCGCCTGTTCCAGACGGCTCGACGCTTCAATATGGAAGTGCAGCCACAACTGGTGCTGCTGCAGAAGACCCTGCTGAATATCGAAGGCCTGGGCCGCCAGCTGTACCCGGACCTGGACCTGTGGAGCACCGCCCAGCCGTTCCTCGAACGCTGGATGCGCGAGCGGGTCAACCCGCTGCATTTGCTGCGCAACCTGCAGTTGCAGGCCGAGCAGGTGCCACACCTGTCACAGATGGCCCGCCATACTCTGGAACGCCTCAATCAACCGGCGCCCGCGACGCCACCCCAGTCCGTGGATGGCTGGCAATGGCCGGCCCGTTTGCTCGGCGCCCTGCTGATTGCCGGCGCCGTCACCCAGGAGCTGGCGCCCAACCCAAGCGCCTGGCCGAGCTGGGTGATGCTCGCCGGCGGTCTCTATCTGGTGCTGCGCCGATAGCCACGCCCGAGTCGCACTGGCACACTAGGTTTATACCCAACAGGCCCGTGATGGGCGGATGTACTGATGAACGACTGGCTCGACGAAATCAACTGGAACAGCGACGGCCTGGTGCCGGCGATTGCCCAGGACCACCAAAGCGGCCGTGTGCTGATGATGGCCTGGATGAACCGCGAAGCCCTGGCCCTGACCGCCAGCGAACAGCGCGCTATCTACTGGTCGCGCTCGCGCGGCAAGCTGTGGCGCAAGGGCGAGGAATCCGGGCATGTGCAGAAGCTGCATGAACTGCGCCTGGACTGCGACGCCGACGTGATCATCCTCAAGGTCGAGCAGCTCGGCGGTATCGCCTGCCACACCGGGCGGGAGAGCTGCTTCTACCGAGTGTTCGAGCAGGGCGCATGGAAGACCGTCGATGCCGTACTGAAAGATCCGCACGCCATCTACGCCACAGGACACAAACATGAGTGACACGGGCATGACCGACACCCTGAGCCGTTTGGCCGACGTACTGGAAGCGCGCAAAGGCGCCGCCGCCGACAGCTCCTACGTCGCCAGCCTGTACCACAAGGGCCTGAACAAGATTCTCGAGAAAGTCGGCGAGGAGTCGGTGGAAACCATTCTCGCTGCCAAGGACGCGGCCGCCAGCGGCGACTGCAGCGAGCTGATCTATGAAACCGCCGACCTGTGGTTCCACAGCCTGGTCATGCTCGCCGCCCTCGGCCAGCACCCCCAGGCGGTACTGGACGAGCTGGATCGACGTTTCGGCCTGTCCGGACATGCGGAAAAAGCCGCACGCCCGCAAACCTGATCAACCTACCAAGGAGTACGCATCATGGGATTCGGTGGCATTAGCATTTGGCAACTCCTGATCATCCTGCTGATCGTGGTCATGCTGTTCGGCACCAAGCGCCTGAAAGGCCTGGGCTCCGACCTCGGTGACGCGATCAAGGGCTTTAAAAAATCGATGGGCAACGAAGCAGAGGACAAACCTGCGGTGGACGAGCCCAAGGGCCAGACCTTCGACGCCCAGGCGCGCAAAGTCGAAGACCCGGCGAAAAAAGACTAAGAGTCGACCTCCATGTTCGATATAGGCTTTACCGAACTGCTGCTGGTCGCCCTGGTGGCTCTGGTGGTGCTCGGCCCCGAGCGTCTGCCAGGGGCGGTGCGCACGGCCGGTCTGTGGATCGGGCGGATCAAACGCAGCTTCAACTCGATCAAGGCCGAGGTCGAACGCGAAATCGGCGCGGACGAAATCCGCCGGCAGCTGCATAACGAACAGATACTCGAGCTGGAGCGGGAGATGAAAGCGATGAAGCAGGATATTCTCTCGCCCAACTCAACAGCCGAGCCCTCGCCCGAGCCGTCCAAAGCCACCGCCCGCGACCCAGACCCGCTGGAGGCCTCGCCCGCGCCAGAGTCCGCCGTTAGCCAGGATAAAGCCGCACAACCATGAGTCGACTAACGGAAAGCGACCAGGAAATGCCCCTGGTCTCGCACCTGACCGAGCTGCGTACCCGCCTGCTGCGCAGTGTCGGCGCGATTTTTCTACTGTTCGCCGGGCTGTTTTATTTCTCCCAGGACATCTACGCCCTGGTGGCCGCGCCGCTGCGCGCCTATCTGCCGGAAGGCGCGACGATGATCGCCACCGGCGTCGCCTCGCCCTTCCTCACGCCGTTCAAGCTGACCCTGATGGTCGCGCTGTTTCTGTCGATGCCGATCATCCTGCATCAGATCTGGGGCTTCATCGCGCCGGGCCTGTACAAACACGAGAAGCGCATCGCCGTGCCACTGCTGATCTCCAGCATCCTGCTGTTCTATGGCGGCATGGCCTTCGCCTACTTCGTGGTATTCCCGATCATGTTCGGCTTCTTCGCCAGCGTCACCCCGGAAGGGGTGGCGATGATGACCGACATCGGCCAGTACCTGGACTTCGTCCTCACCCTGTTCTTCGCCTTCGGCGTGGCCTTCGAGATCCCGGTGGCGACCTTCCTGCTGATCTGGGTGGGCATCGTCGACGTTAAAACCCTGCGCAAGAGCCGGCCCTACGTGGTGGTCGGTTGCTTCGCCATCGGCATGGTGCTGACACCGCCGGATGTGTTCTCGCAGACCCTGCTGGCCGTGCCCATGTGGTTTCTGTTCGAGGCCGGCCTGCTGTGCGGCAGCATGGTCAAACGTCGCGACGAGCAGGCACCCGAGACCGATGCAAGCGAGCACGAACCCAACGACCAGCCACCTGCCGCCCAGCCGTGAACCTGCTGCTGCTGGAGGATCAGGATTTCGTCGCCGCTGACCGCATACGCCTCAGCGGCCGGCGCCTCAACCACCTCAACGACGTACACCGCGCCAAGGCCGGCGACAGCCTGCGGGTCGGTCGCCTGAATGGGCTGATGGGTCGCGGCCAGCTGTTGCGTCTGGATACTCAGGAGGCCGAGCTGCAGGTCGAATTCGACCAGCCGCCGCCGCGCAAATTGCCGCTCACCCTGTTGCTGGCCCTGCCGCGGCCGAAGATGCTGCGCCGCGTGCTGCAGACCGTCAGCGCCATGGGTGTGCCCAGGCTGATCCTGTTGAACAGCTACCGGGTCGAGAAGAGTTTCTGGCAGACGCCGTTTCTGCAACCCGAAGCGATTCGCCAGCAGCTGATTCTCGGCCTGGAGCAGGCACGCGATACGGTGCTGCCGGAAGTGCTCATCGAAAAACGCTTCAAGCCTTTCGTCGAAGACCGCCTAGGCCAACTGGCCGCCGGCAGTCTCGGCCTGATCGGCCACCCTGGTGCCTACCCGGATTGCCCACGCGCGGTCGATCAACCGGTGACCCTGGCAATCGGCCCGGAAGGCGGTTGGATCCCCTACGAAGTGGAGAAACTGCAGGAAGCCGGC
>JBFKAF010000444.1:0-3473 GCA_041621735.1 Pseudomonas sp. | reverse complement strand
TCTGGATATGCGTTACTACAACGTGATCTACGACATCATCGAAGACGTCAAGAAGGCCCTGACCGGCATGCTTGGCAGCGATGTTCGCGAGAACATCCTGGGCATCGCCGAGGTTCGCGACGTGTTCCGTTCGCCGAAGTTTGGTGCGGTTGCCGGTTGTATGGTTGTCGAAGGCGTTGTGCACCGTAATCGTCCGATCCGCGTACTGCGCGACGACGTGGTGATCTTCGAAGGCGAGCTGGAATCCCTGCGCCGCTTCAAGGACGACATGTCCGAGGTGCGTAGCGGCATGGAGTGCGGTATTGGCGTGAAGAGCTATAACGACGTCAAGGTCGGCGACAAGATCGAAGTGTTCGAGAAAGTCCAAGTGGCTCGCAGCCTGTAACAGGCATGTAAGCGCGAGTTGCAATACGCAGCGCCCGGTCCCGTTTATGCGCGGCCGGGCGTTTGCCGCTTTTAGGTCCACTGCTTATTCGGGCAGTGTGGCGAGTGAAGGTAGTAGAAATGGCCAAAGAATTTAGCCGGGCCCAGCGCATCGGCGACCAGATACAGCGCGAGCTGGCACAGTTGATCCGCATGGAAATCAAAGACCCGCGTCTGGGTGGGCTGGTGACCGTGACGGCGGTGGAAGTCAGCCGCGACTCCAGTCACGCCAAGGTGTTCGTCACCGTGATGGGCGGCGAGCCGCAAGAGGGCGTGGATAGCGTGGCGCAGAGCATCAAGGTGCTCAACGATGCCAGCGGTTTTCTGCGCATGCAACTGGGTAAGGCGATGAAGCTGCGCAGTGTGCCGAACTTGCGCTTCCACTACGACGCCAGCGTGATTCGCGGCGCTGAATTGTCGGCCTTGATCGAGCGTGCGGTAAGCCAGGATCGTCAGCATGGCGGCGAATCCACCGAGGTCGAGGAGTAAGCGCGTGGCTCAGGTCAAACGTATTCGTCGTCCGGTCGATGGCATCATCCTGCTGGATAAGCCCCGTGGCTTCAGCTCCAATGCGGCGCTGCAGAAGGTCCGTTGGCTGCTCAATGCCGAAAAGGCCGGGCACACCGGCAGCCTCGACCCGCTCGCCACCGGTGTATTGCCGCTGTGCTTCGGCGAGGCGACCAAGTTTTCCCAGTACCTGCTGGATGCCGATAAAGGCTACGAGACCCTGATGCAGCTGGGCGTTACCACCACCACCGCGGATGCCGAAGGTGAAGTGTTGGAGCGTCGCCCGGTGACCGTTGGTCGCGCCGATATCGAAGCGCTGCTACCGCGTTTTCGCGGTGAAATCAGTCAGATACCGCCGATGTACTCGGCCCTCAAGCGTGATGGCCAGCCGCTGTACAAGCTGGCGCGTGCCGGCGAAGTAGTGGAGCGTGAGCCGCGTTCTGTTACTATTGCGCGCCTGGAATTACTGGCCTGCGAGGCGGAGCAAGCGCGCCTGGCAGTTGATTGCAGCAAAGGTACCTATATCCGTACCCTGGTCGAGGATATCGGTCAGTTGCTCGGTTGCGGTGCTCACGTTGCGCAGCTGCGCAGAACCAAGGCTGGCCCCTTCGACTTAAGCCGCACCGTGACGCTCGAAGAGCTGGAACGTGTGCATGCCGAAGGTGGCAATGAAGCGGTCGACCAGTTTCTCCTGCCGGTTGACAGTGGCCTGCAGCATTGGCCGTTGCTGCAGTTCTCCGAGCACAGTTCGTTTTATTGGTTGCAAGGGCAGCCGGTACGCGCACCGGAAGCGCCGAAGTTCGGCATGGTGCGGGTGCAAGATCACAACGGTCGCTTTATCGGTATAGGTGAAGTGAGCGAAGACGGGCGGATAGCGCCGCGTCGTTTGATTCGGTCGGTTTGACCGTAGTGGGTGGTCGCAAACCTTAGGTTTGCGGTGTCCATGTCGAGGGTGGCTGTTAATAGGCACGGTCATGCCTCATTTAAAAAACACGGGAAGTAATTTCCGGCCTATTGGAACTGCTGGTTTTCGGCAGTTTCCTAACTGAGAGGAAGCCCACATGGCACTCAGCGTTGAAGAAAAAGCTCAGATCGTTAACGACTACAAGCAAGCTGAAGGCGACACCGGTTCGCCGGAAGTGCAAGTTGCCCTGTTGTCCATCAACATCAACAAGCTGCAAGGTCACTTCAAGGCCAACGGTAAAGACCACCACTCGCGTCGTGGCCTGATCCGTATGGTTAACCAGCGTCGCAAGCTGCTGGATTACCTGAAGAGCAAGGACGTTAGTCGTTACAGCGCCCTGATCGGTCGCCTGGGTCTGCGTCGCTAAGCAATGCTTACGCGAAGCTGAATGCCGAAGCTGGAAGTGGGGTTTATCCCTGCTTCCAGCTTTTGCCTTTCAGTCACACGCGTTTTGGACGGCTGCGGGTTCGACTCCCGCTGTTGCCCACGAATTCTGCAAGAAACAGCTTTCCCCAAAGGCAACGAAGAGAAGGAAAACACCGTGAACCCGGTCATCAAGAAATTCCAGTTCGGTCAGTCGACCGTTACCCTCGAGACAGGCCGTATCGCCCGTCAAGCCTCCGGCGCAGTGCTGGTCACCGTTGACGATGACGTTGCCGTACTGGTCGCCGTCACTGGCGCAAAAACTGCCGACCCAAGCAAAGGCTTTTTCCCGCTGTCCGTGCATTACCAGGAAAAAACCTACGCGGCGGGTAAGATCCCCGGCGGTTTTTTCAAGCGTGAAGCGCGCCCGAGCGAAAAAGAAACCCTGACCTCGCGCCTGATCGACCGTCCGATCCGTCCGCTGTTCCCAGAAGGCTTCCAGAACGAAGTGCAGGTCATCTGCACCGTGATCTCCACCAGCAAGAAGACCGACCCGGACGTCGCTGCGATGATCGGTACCTCGGCGGCCCTGGCTATTTCCGGCATTCCGTTCAACGGCCCGATCGGTGCAGCGCGCGTGGCCTTCCACCCGGAAACCGGCTACCTGCTGAACCCGAACTACGAACAGCTCAAGGCGTCCAGCCTGGACATGGTCGTAGCCGGCACCAAAGACGCCGTGCTGATGGTTGAATCCGAAGCCAAAGAGCTGACCGAAGACCAGATGCTCGGTGCCGTGCTGTTCGCCCACGACGAATTCCAGGTTGTTATCGACGCTGTTGCCGAGCTGGCTGCCGAAGCCGCTAAGCCGACTTGGGACTGGCAGCCCAAGCCCGAGAACACTGCCCTGCTCAACGCTATTCGCGGCGAGTTCGGCGAGGCCATCTCCCAGGCTTACACCATCACCGTCAAGCATGAGCGTTATGCCCGTCTGGGTGAGCTGCGCAATGAAATCGTCGCCAAGTTCGCAGGCGAAGAAGGCCAGCCGACTGCCGGTGAAGTCAAAGAGGTGTTTGGCGAGATCGAATACCGCACCGTGCGTGAGAACATCGTCAACGGCAAGCCGCGTATCGATGGCCGCGACACCCGTACCGTCCGCGGCCTGAACATCGAAGTCGGTGTACTGGACAAAACCCACGGTTCGGCGCTGTTCACCCGT
>JBFKAF010000443.1:0-3479 GCA_041621735.1 Pseudomonas sp. | reverse complement strand
CTGCGCCCAGAGTTCGTCGATGGTCAGGCTTTTGTTGATCTTCAGCGCATCCAGGGCGGTGGCCTGAGCCCAGCCATCGGGCAGGGCGGCGATACCGAGGATGTGCTGCAGGCCGTCGAGCAGGCCGACGCGGTGCGGTGCCGGCCAACTGGTCATCTCTACCGGGAAGGAGATCAGTACCACCACGTAGCCGAGCATCGCCGGGTTGAAGGGGTTCTGGCCAAGGCCGCCGTACAGCTGTTTGCCGAACACAATGGCAAAGCCGGTGGCGATCAGCGTCAGCCACCAGGGCGAATAAGGCGGCAGGGCCAGGGCCAACAGTACGGCGGTGACCAGGGCGCTGTAATCGTTCAGGTAGAAGCCCAGCGGACGCTGGCGCAAGGCGAGAATCGCCGCCTCGAAGCCGAGGGCACAGGCGCTGGCCCAGAGCAGGTTGATCAACGTGCCGAAGCCGAACAGCCAGCTCAGGGCGAAGACCCCGGGCAGGGTCGCCAGCAACACCTGCAGCATCACCTGCTGAGTGCGATTGCTGCCCTTGGCGTGGGGCGAGGTGATACGGGGCAGGGCCATTGGCGCTCCGGTGTCATGTGCGGTGCTGGACGGCTCAGTCGCGTTTCGACCTGGCCACTCAGCGGTTTATGCGTTCTGGTGTTCGTGCAGCTTGCGTTCGGCTTCGGCCAGGCGCAAACGCGCGGGTTCGATGGCGTCTGCCGAGGCGTTCTCGTCGCGTTCCAGCTTGCGTAAGTCGGCGCGGGCGAAAGCGACTTCGGTTTTCAGAGTGCGGGTGGCTTCGTCGATGGGGCGTTTCTCGCTACGCACCAGGTCGGGTGCAGGCTTGCTGGATGCCGCTTCGGCGGCATGCAGGGCCTGCTCGGCGGCGCTGACGGCATCGCGTAAGGCGCCTAGGCCGATGTCCTCGGCTGCGGTTTTTTCTGCTTTTTTCAGCTCGGCGCGCTTCATCGCCAGTTCGATCTTGGCCTTTTTCAGGGCGCCATCGTCGGCGGCTTTGGCTGGCGCGGCGGGTGTTTGCTGGTTCAGTTCGGTCAGCAGCTTTTCTGCGGCGTCCAGTTGGCTGCGCAGCTGCTGCAGTTCGCTCTGCTGGGCGGCGTCCGGCGCCTCGAGCTTCTCCAGCTTGCGCAGCTGCGCGCGGAGCATGGCGGCGTCGATCTTGGCCTTTTTCAGGGCACCATCGTCGGCGGCTTTGGCTGGCGCGGCGGGGGCTTGCTGGTTCAATTCGGTCAGCAGCTTTTCTGCGGTGTCCAGCTGGCTGCGCAATTGTTGCAGCTCGCCCTGTTGCGCGGCGTCCGGCGCGTCGAGCTTTTCCAGCTTGCGCAGCTGCGCGCGGAGCATGGCGGCGTCGATCTTGGCTTTTTTCAGGGCGCCATCGTCGGCCGGCTCGGCCGGTGCAGGGGTGGCGACTGGCTGAGTCGCCAGTGCGGCATCCAGGGCCTGCTGCGCGGCTGCAGCGGCGCTGCGCAGGTCCGCGACCTGGGTCTGCAGTTCGGCGGTGTCGTGGCTGGCCAGCTGTTTCTCGGCCTTTCTCAGGGTGACCTGGGCCATGCTCGCGGCGATTTTCAGTTTCTTCAGCTCATCGCTCAGCCCGGCGGGCTTGGGCGGCTGCTCACCCTCGACAGTCGTGTCTTGGGCGGCCGCTTCGGCTTGAGCTGCTTTGGCCCGTGCGGCTTTTTCCGCGCGCGCCTTGCGCTCGGCTTCTTTCTGTTCTTCGGCGCGGCGCAGGCGCTCCTGGCGCAACTCGAAACGCTGCTTGGACTGTTCTGCCTTGAGCTGTTTCTGCTCCAGTTCGCGAATCTCGCCTTTGGCGGCGCGGTAGTACTGCACCAGCGGGATGCTCGACGGGCAGACATAGGCGCAGGCACCGCATTCGATGCAGTCGAACAGGTTGTGCGCCTTGAGTTGCTCGTGCTCCTGGCCGAGGGCGAAGAAGTGCAGCTGCTGCGGCAGCAGGCTGGCCGGGCAGGCCTCGGCACACTCGCCACAGCGGATGCACGGCATGGCGGGCGGCGGTGGCGGCAATTCGACCTGGCTGGCGGCCAGCAGGCAGTTGGTGGTCTTGATCAGCGGTACGTCGAAGTCGGGCAGGGTGAAGCCCATCATCGGGCCGCCCATGACCAGGCGGTACAGTCGAGCCTGATCGAGGCCGGCAAACTCCAGCAGTTCGCTGACCGGCGTGCCGAACAGCACCTCGACGTTCATCGGCCGGGCCAGTGCTTCACCGGTCAGGGTGGTGATACGCGAGATCAGCGGTTTGCCGAGGATCACCGCATCATGGATGGCCACGGCGCTGCCGACGTTCTGGCAGAGAATGCCGATATCGGCCGGCAGGCCGCCGCTGGGCACTTCCACGCCGGTGAGAATCTGGATCAGTTGCTTTTCGCCACCCGAAGGGTACTTGGTCGGGAACACCCGCAGGCTGAAAGGGCGCTCGCCGATGGCCGCTTGCACGGCGGCAATGGCTTCGGGCTTGTTGTCCTCGATGCCGATCAGCACCTGCTCGGGTTGAATCAGCTGGGCGAGGATCTCGATGCCGGCGATCAGCTCGGCGGCCTTCTCGCGCATCAGTCGGTCGTCGGCGGTGATGTAGGGCTCGCATTCGGTGCCGTTGAGCACCAGGGTGTGGATCTTCTGCGTCGGCCGTGCGGTGAGTTTGACCGCGGCGGGGAAGCCGGCGCCGCCCAGGCCGCTGATCCCGGCCTGGCGAATGCGCTCAAGTAGGTCGGCCGGTTCTAGGCTGCGAAAATCCGGACAGGGCGTGAGTTCGCACCATTCATCCAGACCGTCACTGTCGATGACGATGGCCGGGGCCAGCATGCCGGAAACATGCGGGTAAGGCTGGGGGCCGATAAAACTGATGGTGCCCGACGTCGGCGCATGCACCGGTACGCTGACGAAGCCGTTGGCGGCCGCGATCAGCTGGCCCTTGAGCACGCGCTCACCGAGTGCCACCACGGGTTCGGCAGGTGCGCCGATATGCTGGTTCAGCGGCAGGACCAGGCGCTTGGGCAGTGGCACCGGCTGAGTCGACGTGGCGTTGGACAGCGCCTTGTGTTCGGGCGGGTGAATGCCGCCAGGGATGTTCCAGATCTGCGACGAACTCATGCTGCCTGCCCCCGGTCGCTGGCGATCAATTGGCCGGGTGCCAGTGGCTGGTTCCATTTCCAGGTCTGCACTGTGCTACCCACTGCAATCATGTCGATACAGTCCACCGGGCAGGGTTCGACACACAGGTCGCAACCGGTGCATTCGGAGACGATCACCGTGTGCATCTGCTTGGCCGCGCCGACAATGGCGTCGACCGGGCAGGCCTGGATGCATTTGGTGCAGCCGATGCACTCGGCCTCGCGGATGTAGGCGACCATCTGCGGTTTCTCGCCTTCCACTGCGTCCAGCGGTTCCGCCTCGACATCCAGCAGGTCGGCCAGCGCCTGGATGGTCGCTTCGCCGCCTGGAGGGCATTTGTT
>JBFKAF010000442.1:0-3490 GCA_041621735.1 Pseudomonas sp. | reverse complement strand
GGTACTCAGGGTCGGGTTCTTGGCCAGATAGCCCGGGCTGCACACCGGGAACACTTCCTCGGCAAACAGCGGGGTCACCTGCATGTCTTTCGGCGGGGTACGGCAGTAATACAGGGCCAGATCGCAATCCAGGCGGGAGAAGTCCTTGACCTGGTCGTAGGCGATGATGCGCAGGTCGATCTCTTCGTTATCGCGCTGAAACTCGGCCACCTTGGGCAGCAGCCATAACGAGGCCATCGCCGTGCTGGTGACCACGGTAACCTGCTGGGCGCCCTGCCAGTGGCGAATTTCACCGGTGGCATGGGCCAGCTGCATCAACGAGGTTCGCACCGTCTCGTAGTACTGGCTACCGGTCGGGCTCAGATTGATCGCCCGCGTGGTGCGCTCGAACAGGGTCTTGCCCAGGTAGTCCTCGAGCAGGCGTACCTGGCGACTGATCGCGCCCTGGGTGACGTTCAATTCGTGCGCGGCCAGGGTAAAACTCAGGTGGCGCGCGGCCGCTTCAAAAGCCACCAGACTGTTGAGCGGCGGCAGGGGATGGATTTTCATGCAGGCAAGGTCACATCTGTATTGTGATTTTATCCCCGCAGTTTAGTGCCTGGCCCCCAGCGCGCACAGAAGCGATTGGCCGGCCGCTGAAAAGCGTAACGCGCGATGGCTAACCCGCTTCGCTCTCGGCGCTGGACTGCGCCTCAGTCTGGAGCTGGGCCTCGGCGGCGCCAGTCGCTGCGGCCTGGCCATCCAGAAAGTGTTGGTTGTCCTGCCTGACCTGCCGGGCTGCTTCGTCATAGAGGAAGGGCAAAAACATGTAGCGCTGCCCCTGGGTGACCGCCGTTGCCTCATGCAGCAGCCCGCAGGAGAACACCACCGCGCCCCCCGGCGGCGCGCTATACAGGCCCGGACCGAACTCGGGAAAACGCAGGAAACCGCCCTCGTAGTCGCCGCTGTTGAGAAACAGCGAGATGGCGAAGCGTCGATGCGCCGTGCCCTTGGTGGTGTTGTCGCGGTGCGCGCGGAAATGCCCGCCCTCGCTGGCGTCGTAGCAGCCGAGCAGATAGCGCTCCATGCGTGTGGCGTGAAACTGGAAGGCCCGCTCCAGCTGCGGTACCACCCGTTGACGAATGCGCCGCATGCAAGCGCGACGCAGCTCCTCGTCTTCCAGCGCGCAGTCGCGCCGAACCTTGTGATCGCGGCCCAGCCGCATCACCGTCTTGCCATCGATGTCCTGCATAAACCCCGAAGCCTCGCCGCCCTGGCTGCGGTAATAGTCCATCAGCGCCTGGCACAGCTCCGCCTCGAATACCCGCGGCAGGACCAGCACCGGAGCCTGCAGATTGGCCCGATAGGCCGGACCGATCGCCGGCAAGCGATCGAGCACGGACAACAAGGCCGGCATGTGCGCCTCGGCCGAGGACTGCAAGGGCAGCACCGCGATCACCCGCAGCATCGGATCGAGCACGTAAGTGACCCGGCGGTAACTGCCGTCCTCCTGTTGCGCGCCGTACAGCCGACTCACCGTGCGCTCGAAATCCCAGAAGAAACGAACCCCCGGCAACGAGGCGGACAATCGCTGCAGGCGCTCGTCCTCGGGGTCGACCGTGACGCCGAAGAACGACAGGTTCTGATCATCGAAACGCTGGCGAATCGTGGCCAGTTGGCTAAGCAGCTGCGCACTGATCGGGTCCGCGGCCGAGCCGAGAAAGCTCAGTACCAGGTAGCGCCCGGCGACGGTATCGAAGACGAAGCGATCGCGGGTCTCGGTGCGACAGGTGAACCAGGGGGCCGGCTCACCCAAACCTATGAGTGCAGTGCGCATAGCGTTCAGCCTCAATGCAGGTAGTACAAGGCTGCCCAAGGGTTAGGCCAAGGGCTCGTTAACTAGAATAGCTGGCCTGACGCATTCAACCCTGCTATCGCGCCGCTAGGCGTGGGCGAAGTGCCACGCCCGGCAGCGCCTCAACAAAAAATCGGCCCAGCACCGAGGCAATGGGCCGCTAGCACACCAGCGAATCGCCCGCGGCTACGGCTAAGCCTGCAGGCAGAGCCAAGCTCTAAGGCATGTTGCCGATGATCTTGCGCATCTCTTGCTCCGAGAAGCCGCGCAGTGTCTGCGTGCGCGTATTGCCGAGCGAACCGGCTTTCAGCAGCAGGGAGGTGGCGGCCTCCTCGTCCCCCTCGACGATCAGCACCAGATCGTAACTGCCGACGGTCCAGTAGACCGCCTTGACCGCTACGCCCGCCTTTTCGCCCAGCGCCTTGAATGCCTGAAAACGATCCGGTGAGTCTTTGACCGCCCGGATGCCCTGATCGGTGAAATTAACCAGCGAGATGAAGGTTGCCATGATTACACCCCTTGTCAGGGTTGCTGAATGGCGGTCACAGAGCCGGCAGCGATTACCTGGAAGAGGGCCGCCACTCTTCCAAATCCGCGAGTCCGATCATCAATCACTTGCGCCTGTTGCTTGCGCAGCACTGCACGGGCAGAGGCCGCAGCCGCACCCCGCCAGTGTGTCTTGTCAGGCATAGCAGGCTACTGCAGCACACGCATGACCACTGATCCGCACAGGCAAAAAAAGGCCATGCCCCAATAGTGTGTCGCATGGAGCGCCCCCTCCTCCTGCGTTAAGTAGATCTGTGGGTTAGGCGCCTGGCACAAGGCTATTGGCTGTTACCCAGTCAGTTGCGCCGTAACCCGGCATGATCAGCACGCCGACCGCCACTTGGTGGCTTACGCGGCGCGCCAATGATGCAGTTGATTTTCAGCGCTGTGACCTGCGCCGCTAACCCAGCCTACAAAAGCTGCGGCCAACACATCACTGAGGCACAGGCAAAAAAAAACCGACCGGCACCCGAGGGTGACGGCCGGCGAAGCACTATCGGGTCGTCGTGGGACCGAGTTCGGCGCCCGCATGGGCATCCGCTCTCGGCTGCCCCACCTGCAGACGACCGGCTGCAGGCAGGGATAAACGCTCAGAGCTTGTGAAAATATCGAGCGCCGTAGCGGACGTCTGGAGGCGGCCGCAGTAGGCGGGAGCTATTTCACAGCCTCTCAGGCCAGCTTGCGCTCGACCTCGTCGAACTGAGCCTGCAGAGCCGACTCCGGCTCCTCGGTCAGCAGGCTGACGACGATGATGGCCAGGGTCGCCAGGATGAAGCCGGGGATGATTTCGTACAGATCGAAGATCCCGCCGGACAGTTGCTTCCAGATCACCACGGTCACGCCGCCGAGGATGATGCCGGCCAGCGCGCCGTTGCGGTTCATGCGCTTCCAGTACAGCGACAGCAGGATGGCCGGACCGAAGGCGGCGCCGAAGCCAGCCCAGGCGTAGGACACCAGGCCCAGTACGGTGGTATCCGGATTGAGCGCCAGGATCAACGCGATGATCGCGATCAGCACCACGGCGCCACGACCGACCCACACCAGCTCAGCATCGCTGGCGTGCTTCTTGAGGATCGCCTTGTAGAAGTCTTCGGCCAGGGCCGAGGAGCT
>JBFKAF010000441.1:0-3507 GCA_041621735.1 Pseudomonas sp. | reverse complement strand
TTTCGCTGCCGGGCTTGCTCGGCCGCTCCGAAAAGCTGTCGGGGTTGATATTCCAGTAGCCAATCGCGGCCAGGAGTGCGGCAGCTATGGCGAACAGGATAGGAGTCAGCAGTTTACGCAGCATAGTAGGCTCTACAGGTAGGCGGCTTGAGCAGCGTCAAGCCTGCCTTGGGCGCGCATGATCAGCTCGCAGAATTCGCGCGCGGCGCCTTCGCCGCCGCGCGCCTGGGTCACGCCATGGGCGTGCTGGCGGACGAAGCTGTCCGCGCTGGCAACGGCCATGCCCAGGCCAACCCGACGGATCACCGGCAGGTCCGGCAGGTCGTCACCCAGGTAGGCGACCTGTTCATAGCTTAGGCCGAGTTCGCCAAGAAGCTCATCGAGTACCACCAATTTGTCTTCACGGCCCTGGTACAGGTGCTGAATGCCGAGGTTCTGCGCGCGGCGCTCGACTACCGGGGTCTTGCGCCCGCTGATGATGGCGGTGCGTACGCCTGAGGCGATCAGCATCTTGATGCCGTGGCCATCCAGGGTGTTGAAAGTCTTGAATTCGCTGCCGTCGACCAGGAAATACAGTTTGCCGTCGGTAAGCACGCCGTCGACATCGAAGATCGCCAGTTTGATCGCTTGTGCGCGTTGCTGCAGTTCCGGGTTCATCACATCACTCCAGCGCGTAGCAGATCGTGCATATTCAGGGCGCCGATTGGTCGGTCGCCGTCATCGACCACTACGAGCCCGCTGATTTTATGATCTTCCATGATCTTTAGGGCCTCGGCGGCGAGCATTTCGGCGCGAGCGGTCTTGCCGTGGATGGTCATCACCTCATCGATGGTCGCGTGGCGGACATCGATGCCGCGATCCAGGGTGCGACGCAGGTCGCCGTCGGTGAATATTCCGGCGAGGCGGCCATCCTGTTCCAGCACGACCGTCATACCCAGGCCTTTCTGGGTCATCTCCAGCAGGGCCTCGCGCAGCGACGTACCACGCTGCACCTGGGGCAGGCTCTTGCCCGCGTGCATCACGTTCTCGACCTTGAGTAGCAGGCGTCGACCCAGCGCGCCGCCTGGGTGGGAGAAGGCGAAGTCTTCGGCGGTGAAGCCGCGCGCTTCCAACAGGGCGATGGCCAGGGCGTCGCCGAGCACCAGCGAGGCGGTGGTCGAGGAGGTCGGTGCCAGGTTGAGTGGGCAGGCTTCCTGGGATACGCGGGCGTCCAGGTTGACTTCGGCGGCCTTGGCCAGCGGCGAGTCCGGGTTGCCGGTCATGCTGATCAGGGTGATACCGAGGCGCTTGATCAGCGGCAGCAGGGTGACTATTTCCGCCGTAGAACCCGAGTTGGACAGAGCCAGCACCACGTCGTCACGGGTGATCATGCCCATGTCGCCATGACTGGCCTCGGCTGGATGGACGAAGAAGGCCGTGGTGCCTGTGCTGGCCAGGGTGGCGGCAATCTTGTTGCCGATATGCCCGGATTTGCCCATGCCGACCACGACCACGCGGCCTTTGCTGGCCAGAATAAGCTCGCAGGCACGGATGAAGTCGGCGTCGATCCGTTGCAGCAGCTCTTCGACCGCTTCTATCTCTAAGCGGATGGTGCGTTGCGCGGACTTGATCAGCTCGTGGGACTGGCTCATAGCGTTTAGAGGGGCATGCCGAATGAAAAGGCGGCGATTATAGCGGTAAAGATCCGCGCGCTCACCTTTGAATCGATCGAGTGATGGATTGAATTCAAATTGTGCGGTGCTTGGCAGTGAGCGTTGTCGCTTGGGCCAGCTAATCGAGCGGTGCTATAGTGCGCGGCCATTTTCGGCTCGTCCTGCCGCGCTGGTGTCTTCCGCGCGGGGCGGGACGTCTGTCAGGGAGGCTGTTCGCAAGGAGTCCAGATGAGCGCCGAGAATAAGTACGCTGTCGAGCTGAAAGGTGTGAGCTTTCAGCGGGGCGACCGGGCGATTTTCAATAATGTCGATATTCGTATCCCGCGCGGTAAGGTCACCGCGATCATGGGGCCTTCAGGCTGTGGCAAAACCACGTTGCTGCGCCTGATCGGCGCCCAGCTCAAGCCGAGCCGGGGCGAGGTGTGGGTCAATGGGCTGAACCTGCCCAAGCTTTCGCGTGGCGAGTTGTTCGATATGCGCAAGCAGATGGGCGTGCTGTTTCAAAGTGGCGCACTATTTACCGATCTGGATGTGTTCGAGAACGTCGCCTTTCCGTTGCGTGTGCACACCCAGCTGCCTGATGAAATGATTCGCGACATCGTGCTGATGAAGTTGCAGGCCGTGGGGTTGCGCGGTGCCCTGGATTTGATGCCGGATGAGCTGTCTGGCGGCATGAAACGCCGGGTTGCGCTGGCTCGGGCGATCGCCCTCGATCCACAAATTCTGATGTACGACGAGCCTTTCGTGGGCCAGGACCCGATCGCCATGGGCGTTCTGGTGCGGTTGATTCGCCTGCTCAACGATGCCTTGGGTATCACCAGCATCGTGGTGTCTCACGACTTGGCGGAAACCGCCAGTATTGCCGACTACCTCTATGTCGTGGGTGACACCCAGGTGCTGGGACAGGGCACGCCGGAGGAACTGATGAATTCGGAGAACCCACGCGTGCGCCAATTTATGCAGGGCACGCCGGATGGGCCGGTGCCTTTCCATTTTCCCGCGGCGAATTACCGCGACGATTTATTGGGGGCGCGCTGATGCGCAAGACATCTACGCTCGAACGGGTTCGTCTGTTCGGCCGTGCCGGTCTCGATGTGATCGCCACGCTGGGGCGCTCTACCGTGTTTCTCCTGCGCGCGCTGCTCGGGCGGGGGACGTCGGGCAATTCGCTACAGCTATTGATCAAGCAGTTGTATTCGGTGGGCGTCATGTCCCTGGCGATCATCGTGGTATCGGGTGTGTTTATCGGCATGGTCCTGTCGCTGCAGGGCTTTAGTATCCTGGCGAAGTACGGTTCGGAGCAGGCGGTCGGGCAGATGGTGGCACTGACGTTACTGCGTGAACTGGGGCCGGTGGTCACTGCCCTGTTGTTCGCCGGGCGTGCCGGCTCGGCGCTGACGGCGGAAATCGGCAACATGAAGTCCACCGAGCAACTGTCCAGCCTGGCCATGATTGGCGTCGATCCGCTCAAGTACATCGTCGCGCCGCGTCTGTGGGCCGGTTTCATCTCGATGCCACTGCTGGCAATGATCTTCAGCGTGGTCGGCATTTGGGGCGGCGCGATGGTTGCCGTCGACTGGCTCGGTGTTTACGAGGGCTCGTTCTGGGCCAATATGCAGAGCAGTGTTGCGTTCCGCGAAGACGTGCTCAATGGGGTGATCAAAAGCCTGGTCTTCGCCTTCGTCGTTACCTGGATCGCCGTATTCCAAGGCTATGACTGTGAGCCAACCTCGGAAGGCATCAGTCGCGCCACGACCCGAACAGTGGTCTACGCCTCGCTGGCCGTGTTGGGGTTGGACTTTATTTTGACCGCTTTGATGTTTGGAGACTTCTGATGCAAAACCGCACCCTGGAA
>JBFKAF010000440.1:0-3512 GCA_041621735.1 Pseudomonas sp. | reverse complement strand
GTCGATATGCACCAGACCGATCTTGCCGTGCTTTTTCTTCAGCGCGCGCAGAATCGGCAGGGTGATGGTGTGGTCGCCACCCAGGGTCAGGGGAATGATGCCGAGCTCGACGATCTTGTCGTAGGCCTCCTCGATGATGCGTACCGCGTCGAGCAGGTTGAAGGTGTTGATCGCCACGTCGCCGATGTCGGCGATGTTCAGCGAGTCGAACGGCGCGGCGCCGGTGGCCATGTTGTAGGGGCGGATCATCACCGACTGGGCGCGAATCTCGCGCGGGCCGAAGCGGGTGCCGGAGCGCAGCGAGGTGCCGATGTCGAGCGGTACGCCGACGAATGCGGCGTCCAGCTCACGCTGTTCTTCCACTTTCTGGATATGCGGCAGGCGCATCATGGTGGCGATGCCTCCGAAGCGGGGCATTTCATTGCCGCCCAAGGGCTGGTGCAGAGTCTTGTCCATGGGATGGCCTCACGGTTGTTGTGGTTGTAGTAAGCGTGGGGCGGATTGTTGGACAAGATGCTGTGGGGAAAAATCGCTGAGGGCAAAAACTTAGTTCAGAGATTTCTAAACTAAAGATCAGGGTTGTAGGATGGGTTGGCGGCGCAGGGCCGAGTGCCAATGGTCGCCGCGAGCTTTCCGCGCCGCGTAACCCATCGAACCGAACGCCGACAGTTGGCGATGATGGGTTACGGCGCAGTCGGATTCCGTGCAGGTCGCCATCCAGGGTGCCATGCGCCTAACCCATCCTACGAAGAGCCTTCGCCGATGAGCCAAGCCTTACCCGACCTGAAACTGCTGCGTATCTTCGTCGCCGTGGTGCGCCAGCAGGGCTTCGCCGCCGCGCAGCAGGAACTGAACCTGTCGACTTCGGCCATCAGCACTTACATGAGCCAGCTGGAAGGTCAGCTCGGCCTGAGCCTGTGCCATCGCGGTCGTGGCGGCTTCAGCCTGACCAGCAAGGGCGAGCTGTTCTACCACGAAACCCTGCGTCTGCTCGGCGAACTGGAGGGCTTCGAGCGCTATTCGGCCGCGCTCAAGGGCGAGTTGCGCGGCACCCTCAACCTCGGCGTACTGGACACCACCGTCAGCGATCCGGCCCTGCCGCTGGCCGAGGTGATCGGTGCTTACAGCGAGGAGCATCCGGCCGTGCACCTGCACCTGTCGGTGATGAGTCCCTACGAGCTGCAACTGGCCGTGCTGGAAAACCGCCTGGACCTGGCCATCAGCGCCTGCCCCACGCGGATGAACGGTCTGGTCTATCAGCCGCTGTATCGCGAGCAGCACTGGCTGTACTGCAGCGACCGCCATCCGCTGTACCGCCAGCGGCGCATTCCCGATGAGCTGATTACCCAGCAGCGCATGGTCGGCCGTGGCTACTGGAGCCAGTCGGAGTTGGCGCGGCACGGTTTCAAGCACAGTGCCGCGACCGTGGAGTCGATGGAGGCGCAGCTGATTCTGGTGTTGTCCGGCGCCTATATCGGTTATCTGCCCGAGCACTATGCGCAGCACTGGGTCGAGCGCGAGCGCCTGCGCGTGCTGTTGCCGTCTACCTTCGGCTACCAGGCGCCATTCTCCCAGATACTGCGTCGTGGTCGCTCTCGCGAGCCTTTGATTCAGACCTTTCGGGATTTGTTGAAGACGCAGCTCGCCGCGCATCAGGGCTAGTCTTCGACCGGGCGAATGCTGCAGCGAACCTCTCAGCTGCTGGATTGTTCGCCGAGTGACGGACGTGCCGGTTCTGCCTGTTGGGCGTCTTCCGGCAAGGGGTCCATCAGCACCGAGCCAACCGGGAAGGGCGCCTGCATCTGGAAGCTGGTCGCTTCCGTCGAGGTCGTAAAGGGGTCGCTGATGCGTTTGTACAGTGCATGAGCGGTCATCAGCCCGCTCATGATCGCCAGGCTCCAGAAGAAGCTCGCCGGTCCCCATTGATCCATCACCAGGGAAATCCCGAAGGGGCCGATCGAGGCGCCGACGCCTCCGGCCAGCAACAGGGTGCTGCTGGCCCCGACGGCCTGGTCGGCTTCCAGCTGGTCATTGGTCAGCGCCAGATAGAGCGCCAGCAAGGGGAAGCAGCTGCCGCCGAACAACAGCGCCAGCAGCAGGTGGCGGTTGTCCTCGGTCAGGCCGACCTGGGCACTGGCCAGGGCGAACAACAGGGCGGCAAAGGCCGATGCGGCGATCACCGTGCGTCTGTCGATGCTGTCCGAGAGTTTACCCAGGGGCCACTGCAACAACATGCCGCCGACCACCAGGGTCGCCATGAACAGCGATATTTCACTGACCTGCATGCCCAGTCGGCTGGCGTACACCGCGCCCATGCCGAGCACCATGGCGTAGCAGGCGTTGATCAGAAAGGAGCCGACCAACCCGGTCGGGGCGACGCGGTACAGGGTGGCGAGGCTCACCGGGCGGGCGGCCTCGAACGCCGGCATCGGCGTCGCCGTGATCAGGATGGGGATGGCGGCCAGGCTGATCAGGATCGAGATCAGGTTGAACAGCTCGAAGCTGGCCGGGTCGGAGACGTTCAACAGGAACTGCCCGCTGGAAAGCCCGGCGAGCATGGTGATCATGTAGATCGACAGCAGCTGTCCGCGGCTGCGGTTGTCGGCCGCCTGGTTCAACCAGCTTTCCGCCACTACATAAATAGCCGAAACGGCGAAGCCGGTGAGCAGGCGCATCAGCCCCCAGACCCAAGGGTCGATGATCAGGGCGTGGACCAGGATGGTGACGGAGGCGAGTGCGGTCAGTGCGGCGAACGAGCGCACATGCCCGACCCGTTGAATGATCGCCGGTGCGCGCAGGGAGCCGAGCAGAAAACCCAGGTAATAGCCTGACATCAGCAGGCCGGTGGCGATGGTGCTGAACCCTTCCAGTTCGGCGCGAATGCCCAGCAATGAACCCTGGGCGCCCATGCACAGGCCGATAACGCCCAAGCCGAAGAACAGCGGCCACACGCTTCTCAGGGTCTGTTGGATCATGATCACCGCCACTCAGTGACTAAGGGACTCTGGAGGCCAGCGGCCATCCAGGGATGGCCGTCAACCTTAATCCATCTGGTGTCGCACTTGGAAGCCATTGCCGAGCGTAACAACAGCGCAACGGACAGGCTCTTTCTACAGAGGTGATTACAGTGCGATACAGCAACCGGCGGGCGAGAAGTTACCCGCCCGCCGGTTGCTGCGGCTCAGCTCGGCAGGAACTCCTTGGCCCAGCCCAGGCTGGCGATCTCGCGTTCGATCATCGACTCGATCTCGGCCGTGCTGTAACCGGCATCGGCGAGCACTTCACGGGTGGAGTGACCCCAGCGCTCCGGCAGGCTCACGGCCTTGATGCTGGCCTCGGCGGGACGAATCGCCAGGTGGTCGATCTGCGTCAGGCAATGGCCACTCGGATGGTCGTGGTGGATGGAGAAGGCGAAGCTGCCCCGGTCGATGCCCACGGTGCCGTCGCCTGCACGGCTGTACTGCTCGCGCAAGGCCTCGATGGACATCGGCACGGCCGCGGCAATATCGGCG
>JBFKAF010000439.1:0-3518 GCA_041621735.1 Pseudomonas sp. | reverse complement strand
TCGAGGGTGAACTGGCTGGTCGAGGTGAGGATGCGCGCGTCGTGAATGTTCAGGTTGAGCTGCGCCATGGCGGCCACGGTCACGGCGAAGAAGTCGTGCTGATCCTCGGCGTAGATGAAGATCTGCGTGCCGCCCTCGAACTCGCGCTGGGTGGTCTCCTTGATCAGTACCAGCGGGTTGCCGTCGTTCGGGTGCTGGATGATGGCCAGGGTGTGCCAGGCGACATCGTCGGCGGTGTGGCGCAGGAAGTAGTCATCGCCCAGTTGCGCCCAGAGCTGTTCGGCGTGATCCGCGTCGGTGCCGCCGCGCACCAGAATCTCCAGGGCGGCGTTTTGCGTCAGGCGGATCTGCTCTTCGCGATCCAGTGGATTCTCCAGGCCGCGGCTCAGTGCTCGCTTGGTCTCGGTGTAGAGCTGGCGCAACAGGCTGGCGCGCCAGGAGTTCCACAGGCTCGGGTTGGTGGCGTTGATATCGGCCACGGTGAGTACGTAGAGGTAATCCAGGCGGGTTTGATCGCCGACCAGGCGGGCGAAGTCGAAGATCACCTGCGGATCGGACAAATCCTTGCGTTGCGCGGTGGTCGACATCACCAAATGGCTCTGCACCAGCCAGACGATCAGTTTGCTATCCCAGCTCGGTAGCTGATGGCGCACGCAGAAGGCCTCGGCATCCACCGCGCCCAGCTCCGAGTGGTCGCCGCCACGACCTTTGCCGATGTCGTGATAGATGCCGGCGAGGTAGATCAGCTCGGGCTTGGGCAGCTTCTCGACCAGTTCGCTGGCCAGCGGGAATTTCTCCGCCACGCCCGGTTTACCCAGTTTGCGCAGGTGCTTGATGACGTTCAGGGTGTGTGCGTCGACGGTATAGATGTGGAACAGGTCGTGCTGCATCTGCCCGACTATATGCCCGAACTCCGGCAGGTAGCGGCCGAGAATACCGTAGCGGTTCATCCGGCGCAGGTTGCGGTGGATGCCTTCCTTGCTCTTGAACAGCTCGATGAACAGGCTGGTGTTGCGGATGTCCGTGCGAAATTCGTCGTCGATCAGATGGCGGTGATCACGCAGCAGGCGGATGGTGTCGGCGCACACCCCTTCGATTTCCGGGTGCTGGGCCATGACCACGAAAATTTCCAGAATGGCGAACGGCGTGCGCTTGAAGACCTTAGGGTGAATGGCTTCGATATAGCCGTTACGCACCTGGAAACGACTGTTCAGCGGCTGCGCCGGACTGACTTCGCCGGCGCGGAGAATTTCTTCCTCGAAGTGCTGATTGATCAGGTCGCTCAGCTCGGCGATGGCCATCACCACGCGGTAGTACTTCTGCATGAAGTGCTCGATGGTGCGCTTGCGGTCTACTCCCTCGAAGCCGAGCAACGCGGCGACCTGGCCCTGGTGGTCGAACAGCAGGCGATCCTCGGCGCGGCCGGCCAGCATGTGCAGGGCGTAGCGCACCTTCCAGAGGAAGTCCTGGCTTGAGGCGAGCAGCTCATACTCACTTTCCAGCAAATAACCCTGGCCGACCATGGCATGCAGGTTCAGGGTGCCGAAGTGGCGGCGGGCGACCCAGAGGATGGTCTGGATGTCGCGCAGGCCGCCGGGCGAGCCTTTGACGTTGGGTTCGAGGTTGTATTCGGTGTCGTTGTACTTGGCGTGGCGCGCGCGCTGCTCTTTGCGCTTGGCCAGAAAGAACTCCTTGCTCGGCCACATCTGCTCGCTGCTGGTGACCCCCAGCATGCGCTGACGCAGACGTTCGGGGCCGGCGATGGTGCGGCTTTCCATCAGGTTGGTGATCACCGTCAGATCGACGCGGGCCTCCTCGGCGCACTCATCGACCGAGCGTACACTCTGCCCGACTTCCAGGCCGATGTCCCAGAGCAGGGTGAGGAAGCGCTCGATCGGTTCGCGGAAGGTTTCATGGTCGGCGCTGTCGAGCAGGATCAGCAGGTCGATATCCGAATAAGGGTGCAGTTCGCCGCGACCATAGCCGCCGACCGCCAGCAGGGCGATATCGGCGTCATCGCTCCAGGCCAGCCGGTCCCAGGCTTCACGCAGGATCTGATCGGCGAACCAGGCGCGATCCTCGACCAGTCGGCGGACTTCGCGACCGGCCTTGAAGCGTGCGTCGAGCACCTCATGGGCGCGGCGAATGGCTTTCTTGAAGGCGCCAATGGGGCTGGACTTCAAGGCCAGTTCGGCCTGGAATTGACCGCGGTCGAACAGTTCGGGGTCTACCTGCGACATGCAGCAGCCTTCCTTTATAGAGCGAGAACAGGGCAATGGCTACGCTGGGCGGGTCAGGCCGAGGTGCGCGGGATGCTGTCGTCACTGCGCAGGGTGAAAATTTCGTAACCGTCGGCAGTCACCAGAATGGTGTGCTCCCACTGCGCCGAGAGCTTGCGGTCCTTGGTGATCGCGGTCCAGCCGTCACCGAGCAGGCGGGTTTCCGCGCGGCCCTGGTTGATCATCGGTTCGATGGTGAAGGTCATGCCTTCTTTCAGTTCCATGCCGGTGCCGGCGCGGCCGTAGTGCAGCACCTGCGGCTCTTCGTGGAACACCGCACCGATGCCATGGCCACAGTATTCGCGCACCACGGAGAAGCCGTTCTTCTCGGCGTGCTTCTGGATCACTTCGCCGATGTCGCCCAGGCGCGTGCCGGGGCGCACGATCTGAATGCCTTTGTACATGCACTCCTGGGTGACTTTTGCCAGGCGCTCGGCCCACTCGGCTACCTTGCCGACCATGAACATCTTGCTGGTGTCGCCGTGGTAACCATCCTTGATCACGGTGATGTCGATATTCAGCACGTCACCGTCTTTCAGTGGCTTCTCGTTGGGGATGCCATGGCAGACCACATGGTTGATCGAGGTGCAGATCGACTTGGGGAAGCCTTTATAGTTGAGCGGCGCGGGGATGGCCTGCTGTTCGTTGACTATATAGTCGTGGCAAATGCGATCCAGTTCGTCGGTGGTGACGCCGGGCTTAACGTGTTCGCCGATCATTTCCAGTACGTCGGCAGCCAGGCGACCGGCTACACGCATTTTTTCGATTTCCTCAGGCGTCTTGATTGTGACGGTCATGCAGGCTCTCTCGGCGCTCGGCGGCGCAAGGTGAAATTGACAAAGTTCTAATTCTACCAGAGAAGGCGGCTGGCGGCGGCACGCCAAAGGCCTGCCGCTCAGGCCCGGGCGACAGTGCGCTGTGGATTGCCTGTAGCCTGGGCTGGGACTTTATGGTATAAAACGCGCCGCTTTACGGGCTGTCTGCCCTGAAGCTTAAATCCGCACACGTGTCGACACAGTTTCCTGGGTGCCCGCAAGGGTTGGAGATTGGGACGCGTGGAGGCCTAACCCGACTTATTAAGGAACTATCATGTCCCAAGTCAATATGCGCGATATGCTGAAGGCCGGTGTGCACTTCGGTCACCAGACCCGTTACTGGAACCCGAAAATGGGTAAGTACATTTTCGGCGCGCGTAACAAGATTCACATCATCAACCTTGAAAAAACCCTGCCGATGTTC
>JBFKAF010000438.1:0-3522 GCA_041621735.1 Pseudomonas sp. | reverse complement strand
CAAGCCGGTACAATGGCGCGGCTCGCCACTGGCGGGCAGCGTTATGGTGGTCCTGCCGGTCCCCTCGCAACGATCAGCCGTGAACCCGGTCAGGCCTGGAAGGGAGCAGCCGCAGCGGTGACATTGTGTGCCGGGGTGTGGCTGGCAGGATCGCCTCCATCTCTCAAGTCCATTCGGGCTTGGCTCGCGTAATCTCAATAATTGCATTTCTCGACGTGCTCAGTTGCGAGCTTTGCTGTGCCTTGTCGGCTGGTGCACAGAAAAAAGCCCCGCTGTTTGGCGAGGCTTTGGGCTGTAACTATCAGGCGTTGTGATAGCTGAGCACGCTGGCGTGTTCCTTCAGCGCCTTGCGCATCTCCGTGGGAATGTTGCCGGAGCGTACGGCGAGTTCCTGGCGGATCTCCTCGAGGCACTGTGCAAAGGCCAGCGAATCCTGCAGTTGAACGCTGCTGAGTACGCGGCTGTAAGCGGCGGCATCGGCTTCGTCAAGCAAGGATAGAACGGTGCTGCCATCTGGGCGCGGGGCACCGAAAGAAACACGTAAGGGGGCGAACAATTGCTCGGCTAGCTGGCGATTAGTGCTATCCATGACCGTACTCCATCCTGAGGTTGACAGAGGTAGACCATGAACTTGTTTTCGAGTTCAGTCCACCTGCTGTGGTTGATCAGGCCAACAGCAGTTGGCGGGTGCGCTCGATTACCAGCGGCAATGATTCACTGCTGTACTGGTCGGGGTATAGGCGCTGGGTATGCTGGGCTATGCCGGCTTGATTGACGATGGTGAAACTGAAGTTGCCTTTACGGGCAGCCAGGATGCGGCAATCGAGTGGCGCAAATGCGCTGGATAGGGTGCGAATGGCATCCTGAATTTGGTGTTGAGTATTCATTTTTTGGGTGTTTCCTAAAACAGCTTGCGCGTCATTGCGCTGGATAAAGCTCCAAACGGTCGACTTTGTTGTCGGCGGTAAGTGTCTGATCGGAGCGGGACTGCACGAGAAAGTTCCGTTTTGACGGTGCTTTAACGGGGTCGGTACTTCGGAGGCAGGCTTGAGTCAGCGCTTGAGCGAGACGGCCTGATCAGTCAGCGGGGTGGGTCAGGTAGAGTGCTGTGCGACATCGCTTGGCGGGGTCGGATGCGCTCATTACCAAGGAACCATCGAGAAGGCGGGAACGCCTGATTGACTTGCAGCGTGGTACGAACGGGACAGATAGTAACCTATCGATTAAATTTTAGCCAGCGCCATCTTTGCTGTGTGATGCATCATAATGGCCGGTGCTGCGCACCGGATGCAATTTAGCCGATGCTCCGCTAGGATTAGCCCACTTTTGCTTCCTCTCGCGACGGTTTTCGATGAGTTATCAGGTTCTTGCACGTAAATGGCGTCCGCGCTCGTTCCGCGAAATGGTCGGCCAGACCCATGTGCTCAAGGCCCTGATCAACGCGCTCGACAGTCAGCGCCTGCACCACGCCTACCTGTTTACCGGCACTCGGGGGGTGGGCAAAACCACGATCGCGCGGATTATCGCCAAGTGCCTGAACTGCGAAGTCGGGATCAGCTCGACCCCCTGTGGCGTATGTTCGATCTGCAAGGAGATCGATGAGGGGCGTTTCGTCGACCTGATCGAGGTCGATGCCGCCAGCCGTACCAAGGTGGAAGACACCCGTGAACTGCTCGACAACGTGCAGTACTCGCCCAGCCGCGGACGCTTCAAGGTCTACCTGATCGACGAAGTGCACATGCTCTCCTCGCACTCGTTCAACGCACTACTCAAGACCCTGGAAGAGCCGCCACCCCACGTTAAATTCCTGCTGGCCACCACCGACCCGCAGAAACTGCCGGTGACCGTGCTCTCGCGCTGCTTGCAGTTTTCCCTGAAGAACATGCCGCCGGAACGCGTAGTCGAGCACCTGATGCATGTGCTGGGCGCCGAGAACATTCCTTTCGAGGAAGACGCCCTGTGGCTGCTCGGCCGTGCGGCCGATGGTTCGATGCGCGATGCCATGAGCCTGGCCGACCAGGCGATTGCCTTCGGTGAAGGCAAGGTGCTGGCCGCCGATGTGCGTGCGATGCTCGGCACCCTGGACCATGGGCAGGTGTATGGCGTGCTGCATGCCCTGCTGGAGGGGGATGCGCGCGGTCTGATCGATGCGGTTCGGCATCTGGCCGAGCAGGGGCCGGATTGGAATGGCGTGCTGGCGGAAATTCTCAATGTATTGCACCGCGTGGCCATCGCCCAGGCGCTGCCGGATGCGGTGGATAACGGTCAGGGCGATCGCGAGCGGGTGCTGGCCTTGGCGCAGGCCTTGCCGGCCGAAGATGTGCAGTTCTATTACCAGATGGGCTTGATCGGGCGGCGCGATTTGCCCTTGGCGCCGGATCCGCGCAGCGGTTTCGAAATGGTGCTGTTGCGCATGCTGGCGTTCAGACCCGCCGACACGGACGATGCACCGAGGGTGGCGTTAAAGCCGCTAGGGATTAGCCAGGCCACTGCTGATCCCCGTACCAACCCAGTGGCCGGCACTGCTATGGCGGTGCCGGCTGCAGCTGTTTCCGCGCCTGAAGTTGCGCCGGTTACTGTCGTAGCTGCATCCGCACCTGCTGTTGAGGCGGTGCTGGAGCCCACTCCTGCGCTAGTGCCCGTATCTCCCGAAACTGTTGTCGCGCCCGCACTGGCGGCGGTAGAGGCTGGCGAAACGCCTGCCGCACAGGCAGCTGCACCCGTGGTCGCTGAAACACCTGCTGCGCCCTCGGCGCCAGCAGTTGCTGTGGTTGATTTGCCTTGGGAAGAACAGCGCCCCCAGGGTGGATTCGATACGTCAGCGGCCGAGCAGCCAGAAGAAACTCTCCCTGAGCCTGAGCCTGAGCCTGAGCCTGAGCCCGTGCAGCCGCAGCCCGAGGTCACGGATGTCATCGACAAGGCGTTGCTGGTCGACGCCGATAGCGATGATGAGCCGCCTTTAGGTGATTACGATTATGTGGAGATGGACGCCGAGTCGTTTGACTACGACTTCGCGGGAGTAGAGCCGGCTCTCCCAGATGAGCCGGAACCGCTGCCCGCCACGCAAGCGGCCACCGGCCTGGCCGCCGACTGGTTGGAGCTGTTTCCCAAGCTCGGCCTGTCCGGGATGACCGGCAGCATCGGTGCCAACTGCACCTTGATTGCGCTCGAAGGCGATAGCTGGTTGTTGCATCTGGATCCAGGGCACAGTGCACTGTTCAATGCGACCCAGCAACGCCGCTTGAATGACGCGTTAAACCAGTACCATGGGCGTGAGTTGAGCCTGCAGGTCGAGTTGTGCAAGCCTGAACAGGAAACCCCGGCGCAGGCGGCCGCGCGCAAACGTGCCAATCGTCAACGCGAGGCCGAAGCGTCGATCCATAACGATCCGTTGGTGCAACAGATGATTCAGCAGTTCGCCGCCGTCGTGCGTGCGGACAGCATCGAACCCGTTGAAACCGCAGTTAACCCCTGATTACCGAGGACTAGCACCATGATGAAAGGTGGCATGGCCGGCCTGAT
>JBFKAF010000437.1:0-3547 GCA_041621735.1 Pseudomonas sp. | reverse complement strand
GCTGGGTAGAGCGCAGCGCAATCCAGCATGCTGGCAGTCGTTGTGTAGCCGAGGTTGGCTTAAAGCACCTCCGCCCAACCGCGCATCTTCAGGATCAATTTCCATGTCGCTCGATATCGTCATCCTCGCTGCCGGCCAAGGCACCCGCATGCGCTCCGCGCTGCCCAAGGTACTGCACCCGGTGGCCGGAAAATCCATGCTCGGACACGTCATCGATACCGCGCGCACGCTGCAGCCCCAGGGTATTCATGTGGTGATCGGCCACGGTGCCGAGCAAGTGCGTGAGCGTCTGGCGGCGGATGACCTGAACTTCGTGCTGCAGACCGAGCAACTGGGCACCGGCCATGCCGTGGCCCAGGCGCTGCCCGCGCTAAGCGCCGATCGGGTGCTGATCCTGTATGGCGATGTACCGCTGATCGAACAGGGCACCCTGCAGCGTTTGCTGGAGAAGGTCGGCGACCAGCAACTGGCGTTATTGACCGTCGACCTCAACGATCCGACCGGTTACGGGCGCATCCTGCGCGACAAGACGGGCAAGGTGCTGGCCATCGTCGAGCAAAAAGACGCGACCCCGGAGCAGCGGCAGATCTGCGAAGGTAATACCGGGATTCTTGCGGTGCCCGGCAAGCGCCTGGGCGACTGGCTGGGGCGTTTGTCGAACAGCAACGCCCAGGCTGAGTATTACCTCACCGACGTCATCGCCATGGCGGTGGCCGACGGTTTAGTGGTCGCCACCGAACAACCGCTGGACGCCATGGAAGTGCAGGGTGCCAATGATCGCATCCAGCTGGCCGAACTGGAGCGCCATTACCAGCAGCGGGCGGCGCGTCAGCTGATGGCCCAGGGCGTGACCCTGCGCGATCCGGCGCGCTTCGACCTGCGCGGCGAGGTCACTGTCGGCCGCGACGTGCTGATCGATATCAACGTGATCCTCGAAGGCCGCGTGGTCATCGAGGATGGCGTGCAGATTGGCCCCAACTGTGTGATCAACAACAGCACCCTGCGCAAGGGTGCCGTGGTCAAGGCCAACAGCCACCTGGAAGGCGCCGAAGTCGGTGAAGGCGCCGATTGCGGACCCTTCGCCCGTTTGCGCCCCGGTACCGTGCTGGGCGCCAAGGCCCATGTGGGTAACTTCGTCGAATTGAAGAATACCGTGCTCGGCGCAGGCGCCAAGGCCGGTCACTTGAGCTATCTGGGCGATGCCGAGATCGGCGCGCGGACTAACATCGGCGCCGGCACCATCACCTGCAATTACGATGGCGCCAACAAGTTCAAGACGGTACTGGGTGAAGACGTATTCATCGGTTCCAACAGTGCCCTGGTGGCCCCGGTTAACCTGGGCGACGGCGTCACCACCGGCGCGGGCTCGGTGATTACCAGCGATGTACCGGCCGACACCCTGGCCGTTGGGCGGGCCAAACAGCGCAATATCGCAGGCTGGAAGCGTCCGGTGAAGATCAAGCAGTGAGGCTGGCCGTAGGATGGGTTAGACGCGAAGCGGCGTAACCCATCGCTTAGGTTGCATGGGTATCGCTGCGCTCAACCCATCCTACGCCTTCCATCGGTTTTGCTCTTGACGCAAAAGCTTCATTAGGTTTTGATTCGCGCCATTATCTTTCGAATCGAAACTTAGCATGTCGAAACGTAACACTCCGCAACGGCGTCACGCCATTCTCGCCCTGCTCGCCGAGCAGGGCGAGGTGAGTGTCGATGCGCTGGCCAAGGGGTTTTCGACCTCGGAAGTGACCATCCGCAAGGACCTCGCCGCCCTGGAAAAGAATGGCCTGCTGCTACGTCGTTACGGCGGTGCGGTGCCCATGCCGCAGGAGCTGATCGGCGACGGCGGCCAACCCATTTCCCCATACAAACAGGCCATCGCCCGCGCCGGCGTGGCGCGCATTCGTGAACATGCGCGGATCATCATCGACAGCGGCACCACCACCGCGGCGATGATCCCCGAGTTGGGGCGCAAGCCGGGTCTGGTGGTGATGACCAATTCGCTGAACGTGGCCACAGCCCTGCGCGACCTGGAGCATGAGCCGATGCTGCTGATGACCGGTGGCACCTGGGACCCGCACTCCGAGTCGTTCCAGGGCCAGGTCGCCGAACAGGTGCTGCGCTCCTACGACTTCGATCAATTATTTATCGGCGCCGACGGTATCGACCCTGAGCGCGGCACCACCACCTTCAACGAACTCTTGGGTCTCAGCCGGGTCATGGCCGAGGTGGCCCGCGAAGTGGTGGTGATGGTCGAGAGCGACAAGATCGGCCGCAAGATCCCCAATCTGGAGCTGCCCTGGAGCAGCGTCCATACCCTGATAACCGACGAACGCCTCAGCGCTGAGGCCCGTGAACAACTGATGGCACGCGGGATCACCTTGATCTGCGCGGCCGTCGACGCTTAAGGAGAAGTCTATGTGTGGCATCGTGGGCGCCGTCGCCGAACGTAATATCACCGCCGTGTTGGTAGAAGGCCTGAAACGCCTGGAGTACCGCGGTTATGACAGTGCCGGTGTGGCGCTGTTGAACGATCAGGGCCAGCTCGAGCGCCGCCGTCGGGTGGGCAAGGTCAGCGAGCTGCAAGCGGCGCTGAACGCTGAGCCCTTGGCCGGTCGTCTGGGCATCGCCCACACGCGCTGGGCCACCCATGGCGCGCCGAGCGAGCGCAACGCTCACCCGCATTTCTCAGGTAGAGAGCCCGGCAGCGAACTGGCGGTGGTGCACAACGGCATCATCGAAAACCACGATGCCCTGCGCGAGCAACTGAAAAGCCGGGGCTATGTCTTCAGCTCGGATACCGACACCGAAGTCATCGTCCACCTGCTCGAGCACAAGCTGCAAGCGCTGGGCGATCTGGCTGCTGCGCTGCAAGCCGCGGTCAAGGAACTGCACGGCGCCTACGGCCTGGCGGTGATCAGTGCCAAGCAGCCGGACCGCCTGCTCGCCGCGCGCAGCGGCAGCCCGCTGGTGATTGGCCTGGGCCTGGGCGAAAACTTCCTGGCCTCCGACCAGTTGGCCTTGCGCCAGGTGACCGACCGCTTCATGTACCTGGAAGAAGGCGATATCGCCGAGATCCGCCGCGAGAGCGTGCAGATCTGGGACGTTTCCGGTGAGTCGGTGCAGCGCGAAAGCGTCCAGTACCACGAAGGCGCGGAAGCCGCCGACAAGGGCGAGTTCCGCCACTTCATGCTCAAGGAAATCCATGAGCAGCCCAAGGTGGTGCAGCGCACCCTGGAGGGCCGTCTGGGTTCCGATCACGTCCTGGTGCAGGCCTTCGGCCCACAGGCCGCCGAGCTGTTCGCCAAGGTCAAGAACGTGCAGATCGTCGCCTGCGGCACCAGCTACCACGCCGGTATGGTCGCCCGTTACTGGTTGGAAGGCCTGGCGGGCATTCCCTGCCAGATCGAGGTGGCCAGCGAGTTCCGCTACCGCAAGGTGGTAGTACAACCGGATACCCTGTTCGTCAGCATTTCCCAATCCGGCGAAACCGCCGACACCCTGGCCGCGCTGCGCAATGCCAAGGCGCTGAGCCCGGAGCAGGGCGGCT
>JBFKAF010000436.1:0-3555 GCA_041621735.1 Pseudomonas sp. | reverse complement strand
TGGCGCCGTCCATATACACCTGGCCGCCGTGGGCGTGGATCACCTGGCAGATCTCGCGAATGCCTTCCTCGTACACGCCGTGGGTCGAGGGATACGTGGCCATCAGGCAGGCCAGTTGCTCGCCCGCCTCAGCCGCCTTGAGCTTGAGGTCGTCGAGGTCGACGTTGCCCTGGGCATCGCATTCGACGATCTGCACGCGCAGACTGGCCATCTGCGCCGAGGCCGGATTGGTGCCGTGGGCCGAGGCCGGGATCAGGCAGATGGTGCGCTGGCTGTCGCCGCGACTCTCGTGGTAACGGCGAATCGCCAGCAGGCCGGCGAATTCGCCCTGGGCGCCGGAGTTGGGCTGCATGGAGATGGCGTCGAAGCCGGTGATGGCGCACAACCAGCTCTCCAGCTCGGCGATCATCGCCTGATAGCCCTGGGTCTGCGCGAGCGGGGCGAAGGGGTGCAGGTGGGCGAACTCGGGCCAGGTGATGGGGATCATCTCGCTGGTGGCGTTGAGTTTCATGGTGCAGGAACCGAGCGGGATCATCGCCTGGTTCAGCGCCAGGTCCTTGCTCTCCAGCTGCTTGAGGTAGCGCAGCATCTCGGTTTCGCTGTGGTGGGCGTTGAACACCGGGTGGCTCAGGTAGCCACTGCTGCGCGCCAGGCTGGACGGAATCCCGCTCGGCACCTCGCCCGCGTCCAACGCACTCACGCTCAGGCCATGATCGGCGCCGAGCAAGATCGCCCACAACTGCTCCACGGTCTGCGCGTCGCAGGTCTCGTCCAGGCTGAGCCCGAGCTTGCCGCGACCGAGGATGCGCAGGTTGATCCGCGCCGCCTGGGCCGACTCGATGATCGCCGTCTGGCTGCCGCCGACATCGAGGGTCAGAGTGTCGAAGAAGTGTTTGTTGTCGCGGACGATGCCGTTCTGCGCCAGGCCTTCGGCGAGGATGGCGGTCAAGCGCTGCACGCGCTGGGCGATCCGTAACAACCCCTGCGGCCCGTGATAAACGGCATAGCAGCTGGCGATATTGGCCAGCAGGACCTGGGCGGTGCAGATGTTCGAGTTGGCCTTCTCGCGGCGAATATGCTGTTCGCGGGTTTGCAGGGCCATCCGCAGCGCGACGTTGCCCCGCGCGTCTTTCGAGACGCCGATGATCCGCCCCGGGATGGCGCGTTTGTAGGCCTCGCGACTGGCAAAAAACGCCGCGTGCGGCCCGCCGTAGCCCATCGGCACGCCGAACCGCTGGGCCGAGCCGAATACCACGTCGGCGCCCAGTTCGCCCGGCGGGGTCAGCAACAACAGGCTGAGTAGGTCGGCCGCGACACAGGCCAGCGCCTGCTGGGCGTGCAACTGCTCGATCAGCGGCTGCAGGTCGCGAATCTCGCCGTGGGTATCGGGGTATTGCAACAGCGCGCCAAACACCTGATGCGTGGCCAGGCTGTCGACGCTGTCGACGACCAGCTCGAAGCCGAAGGCCTCGGCGCGGGTGCGCACCACGGAGATGGTCTGCGGGTGGCAGTGCCGGTCGACGAAAAACACATTGCTCTTGCTCTTGGCCACGCGCTTGGCCAGGGCCATGGCTTCGGCGGCGGCGGTGGCCTCATCGAGCAAGGAGGCGCTGGCCAGGTCGAGCCCGGTCAGGTCGATGGTCAGCTGCTGGAAGTTTAGCAGCGCCTCCAGGCGACCCTGGGCGATTTCCGGCTGATAGGGAGTGTAGGCCGTGTACCAACCCGGATTCTCCAGCACGTTACGCAGGATTACCGGCGGCGTGATGGTGCCGTGATAACCCATGCCGATCAGGCTGGTCCACAACTGATTCTGCTCGGCATAGCCCTTGAGCTTGGCCAGGGCCGCCTGCTCATCCAGCGCCGGCGGCAGATCCAGCGGTCGCTGCAGGCGGATCGCCGGCGGCACCGTCTGCTCGATCAGCTCGGCGCGGCTGGACAGGCCGAGGGCCGCCAGCATGGCCTGCTGTTCGCCGGCATCCGGGCCGAGATGACGACGCAGAAAGGCATCGGGCTGTTGCAGCTGGGAAAGACGGGGCGTCGTGGACATGGCCTGCACTCTGCTGAAAAAAGACAAAGCCTCGACAATGCGAGGCTCTATCAGCTTAGGAAAAATTCAGCGAAGTGCGCGACCGACCTGCCAGCTCAGGGCGTCTGCCTATCAAGGATCAGGCGTCGGCGTCGGCCGTGCTCTTGTAAGCCGTGGCATCGAGCAACTTGTCCAGTTGGCTGACATCGCTCGGCTGGAGCTTGAAGAACCAGCTGCCGTAGGGGTCGCTGTTGACGCTCTCGGGGCTGTCGGCCAGCGCCTCGTTGATCGCGATCACTTCACCGCCGATCGGCGCATAGATGTCGGAAGCGGCCTTGACCGACTCCACCACCCCGGCTTCCTGGCCGGCGGCCAGCACCTTGCCGACTTCCGGCAACTCGATGAAGACCACATCGCCCAGGGCTTCCTGAGCGTGATCGGAGATGCCCACGGTGACGCTGCCGTCGGCTTCCAGGCGCGCCCACTCGTGGCTGGTGGCGAAACGCAGATCGGCGGGGATAGTGCTCATGTGTTGTTCCTCATAGGACATGACGGCGACCGCGCCGTCAGGAAAATTTAGCAGGCGTTTGCCATACCGAAAGAAACTCATTGAAAACGTAGCGAGCGAAGGTCAGGCAAGGCGCAACGCAGCGAAGCAAAGTAACAGCCGAAGGCTGACCCGCAGGGCGAGCGCAGCGAGTCAATCGAGTGAATAAGCGCAGTGTACGAGTAGTACATGAGCATTCTGAACTTGATTTCAACGCGGCATCACCGAGCGTAGTAGTTTTCAGATCAAGGCCCTGCCGTGGCGCACGAAGCTGGGCTGCACCACCCGCACCGGGTACCACTTGCCACGGATTTCCACTTCGGCGCGTTCACCGGTAACCGCCGGCACCCGGGCCAGGGCGATGGCCTTGCCGAGAGTCGGCGAGAAGCTGCCGCTGGTGATCTCCCCTTCGCCGACGCCCGCCACCCGCACCACCTGGTGCGCGCGCAGCACGCCGCGTTCTTCCAGCACCAGGCCGACCAGCTTGGCGCTCGCGCCCGCCACTCGCTGCCGCTCCAGCTCCGCGCGACCGATGAAGTCGCGACTGGCCGGCTCCCAGGCCACCGTCCAGCTCATGTTGGCCGCCAGCGGCGAGACCTGTTCGTCCATGTCCTGGCCGTATAGATTCATCCCGGCCTCCAGGCGCAAGGTATCGCGCGCACCCAGGCCAATCGGAGAAATCCCGGCGCCGACCAGCTCGTTGAGAAACTCCAGCGATTGCTCGGCCGGCAGCATGATTTCCAGGCCGTCCTCGCCGGTATAGCCGCTACGGGCGATAAACCAGTCGCCTTCCGGCAAGCCCTGCAGCGGCAGCAGTTCATGGATCAATGCGGCGCGAGCCTGGGTCACCAGTTCGGCGACCTTGGATCGCGCCTGCGGCCCCTGAATGGCGAGCATGGCCAGATCGGCACGTTCGTTTAACTCAATGGCGAAAGCGCTGCCCTGTTGACGCATCCAGGCCAGGTCCTTGGCACGAGTGGCG
>JBFKAF010000435.1:0-3558 GCA_041621735.1 Pseudomonas sp. | reverse complement strand
CCTTGCGCGAGCTGGCACAGCAGCAACAGCCGGTCAGGATTGGCCAACGCCTTGAGCAACTGGCCGGCGGCATCGGCGTTGGCGCGCAACTGCCGGGGGTCGAGAGACTGTTCGGGCGCGTTCATGGCAGGTCACTCAATTAAACTAAATACAATATATGTATTAACTAACTGTTATGCAAAGCAAGCGGCCAAAATAATCACAGACTCCCCACGCCTTGACTCACATATGGGCCGCGCATTGCGCTGCGCATTCAAGCCATACAATGAACAGCCCGGCACTCTGGCCGGGCTGTTCATTGTATGGCGGCCGAGCACTCGCATGCTCGACCGGGCTAGCCAGCGGGCCGGCTATCAGAACAACGGCAGGCTGTAGCTGACGATCAGACGGTTCTCGTCGATGTCGTTGGCGAAGTTGGAGCGCACCGTGGCGTTGCGCCAGCGCACACCGAGGTTCTTCAACGCACCGTCCTGGAACACGTACATCAGCTCAGTGTTGCGCTCCCACTCCTTGCCCTCGGAGCGATTGGCCCCCAGCTCGACGTTGTCGCCGGTCAGGTAGCGGGTCATGAAAGTCAGGCCGGGAATGCCGATGGAAGCAAAGTTGAAGTCGTAACGCGCTTGCCAGGATTGCTCATCTTTGTTGGCGAAATCGCTGATCTGCACGTAGTTGACCAGGAACGGGTCGGTGCCGTTGATGTAGGCGAAACCGGTGTCGCCGCTCATCTTCTGGTAGCCCAGGCCGAAGCTGTGGCCGCTCAGGCCATAGGTGACCATCGCACCGAGCGCCTTGTTGTCGACATTGCTGCGGCCGTCGTCGGTGGAACGAGCGTAGCGCAGGTCGGTCTTCAGGGTCTGCTTGTCGGCCAGCGGCAGCACATGCACCAGGTTGAAGGAGTTCTGCTTGTAGAGGTCTTCCAGGTTGGAGTGGTAGTAGGCCGCGGTCAGGTCCTGGGTGAGCTTGTAGCTGCCGCCGAGGAACTGGAACGAATCGGTCTGGGTGCCGCCGGTGGTGGTGATGCCACGGCGGCCGCCGCTGGTGATGGCCATGTCTTCGAAGTCACCGGAGTTGCGGTGGTTGACTTCGCGCAGGTAGCCACCATCCAGGGTCAGGCCGTCGATCTCCTGGGAGATCAGCTGACCGCCCTTGAACACCTGGGGGGTCAGACGGCTGTCGCTGGAGGCAATGGCCATGTTCTTGAACTGCATGCTACCGGCACGCAAGGTGCTCTTGGACAGTTTGACCTTGCCGGCGACGGCCAGATCGGAGGAGTAGTCCTGCGAACCGCCCGACGAGCGATCGGGCACCAGCAGGCCGCTACCCGCCGTGCCGTCGCCCGAATCCAGCTTGAAACCGAGCATGCCGATGGCATCCAGACCAAAGCCCACGGTGCCTTCGGTATAGCCGGAGTCCATGCGCAGGATGAAACCCTGCGCCCATTCTTCCTGCTTGGCCTGGCCAGGGGTCGGCCGAGCATCCTGACGGAAGTCGCGGTTAAAGTAGAAGTTGCGCGCTTCCAGGCTGGCCTTGCTGTCCTTGATGAACTCGGCATTGGCGAACTGGCTCAGGGACAGGGTGCCGACTGCTACAGCCAGCGCCAGGGAGGTCTTTCTCATTATGCTTGTCTCCAGTGTTTTAGGGGGTCACTTCGTTCATGCGCCGGGATTAGGCGAAGCAGCAGGCGCAGAGCGAATTCGTTCGATCACCCACCGGGACTCCGCTCACGAGCAGCCGTGCAGGCGCCAGGGCAGATGAGTCATTCGATGGGCGAAGGGAATCAGGACCGTGTGTCGGGGCACACACGCAAAACATTGCGCGACTGTTTTGTGACAGCTTGAGGTGAGCAAGTGAATTTCATCGGCGCAGGTCTCGGTATTTTTATTGTGTGCCGGCCAGGCAGCCGGTTTTAGGTCTGCAACGCCTTACGCAGATACTGTGCCAGCTGCCAACGGACGCCAGGCAACCGCTCTATTTCGGGATTCCGCGAACAGTTGCAGGCTCTGCGGCGCAATTATCCGAAGAAGAAATAAGCGGATTATTGCCGAGAAATACGTCGCTATCGGCGGGTTATCGCCAAGCCCCCATACCTGGGCGCAGGGCCTGAGTCGCGCTTGCCGGAGCCGGCAGACTCAACTAGCGTCGACAGTAAGGACTGCCTGCACAACGGGGCAGCATGCGCACACAGGAGATGGATGGAGTTACTGGGCAAGATGGGCCCGTCCATGGATGCGAGCGAAGCGATTCCCTTTGGGCCACCGGCCAAAGCAGGAGGGATTGACTATGCGTCTGTTCATCCGACACCCCACGGACGTACCGATTGAGATTCAGGATGCTCCCGAGCATGGCTATGTCCGACAAGCCACTCAGGATATCGGCTTTGGCGGACTGGCCTTCATTTCCACTAGAGCCTTCGAGCCCGAGCGTCTCATTGCGCTGCGGATTCCCTGCTTACGACCCGCCTTCGAGGTGGCCATGGCCCGTGTCACCTGGTGCCATCGCAGCAACAGCCACTTTGCCATCGGCGTGGAGTTTCTCGACTCGGCCGAGGCGTTCCGGGTACGCATGATCGAGCAGATCTGTCACATCGAGAGTTATCAGCGCGAGGTCGAGCAACGCGAGGGCCGCCAACTCACCGCAGAGCAGGCGGCAGAAGAATGGATCAGCCGCCACGCCTCGTCGTTCCCCGATCCTTGAGCCTGCCAGGATCGAGAAGCGGCCGGGCCAGGGACACAGCCCGACGCTCTGCTGCTGGCGATGGCTGATCGGCAACGGAGGGACAGCCGCACATCTGCTGCGGCACTAAAAACCCGCCGAATGGCGGGTTCCTGACAGAGCGGCGGCACCGACGGGCAGCGCCGCTGAAGTGCTAAGGCGCTCAGGCCAGCGCGGCGGGGCGCAACGAGTAGGTCTTCAGTTGCTCGGCAAACTCGCGTAGCGACTGAATGCCGCTGGCTTCCGCCTCATGCACCCACAGCTTGATCGCCTCGAGCATGTCGTGGCCATTGCTGCTGGTCTTGACCCAGATCTGCTGCAGGGCCAGGCGCTTCTCATAGATCACCTTGAGTGCCTGGCTCTGCGCCAGCATGGCGTCGATACGCACCTGTTGCTGGTCTTGCAGCAGGCTCGGCTCACGTGCCAGCAGGCGCTTGGCGCGATGGAACTGGTGGCGCACCGAGGCATCGGCCTTGGCCAGCTCCTGCTTGACCAGCGGACCGATCACCAACTTGCGGTATTGCGCCATGATCTGGAAACGGTTGTTGAGGATGGCCATGGCGGTGTCCATGTCCAGCTGACGCTTGCCTTCGACGCGGTGGGCAATCGGCGCGACGCGCTGCACCTTGGCCAGACCGAACAGGCTGAGCAGTTGAATCCACGCCCAACCCATGTCGAACTCCCACTTGCGCACCGACAGCTTGGCCGAGTTCGGGTAGGTGTGGTGATTGTTGTGCAGCTCTTCGCCGCCAATCAGGATGCCCCAGGGCAGCAGGTTGGTCGCCGCATCGCGGCACTCGAAGTTGCGGTAGCCGACGGCATGCCCGAGGCCATTGATCACCCCTG
>JBFKAF010000434.1:0-3563 GCA_041621735.1 Pseudomonas sp. | reverse complement strand
GGCGTGCGAGTCATCGATGACAGCTACAACGCCAACCCTGCCTCGATTTGCGCGGCCATTGATATACTCGCCGGCTTTTCCGGGCGCACCGTTCTGGTGCTCGGCGATATGGGCGAGTTGGGAGCGTGGGCCGAGCAGGGTCATCGTGATGTCGGGCGTTATGCGCAGGGGAGAGTCGATGCGCTTTACGCAGTCGGCCCATTGATGGCTTATGCGGTCGAAGAATTTGCAGTAAATGGCCGGCATTTCGCCGAACAAGCCAGCCTGATCGAAGCGCTTCGCGTCGAGCAGGGCGACACCACCATTCTAATTAAAGGTTCACGCAGCGCCGCGATGGAAAAAGTCGTCGCGGCGCTGTGTGGCACATCCGGGGAGAGTCACTAAATGCTGCTGCTGCTGGCGGAGTACCTGCAACAGTTCCACAAGGGTTTCGCCGTGTTTCAGTACCTGACACTGCGCGGCATCCTCGGCGTGTTGACGGCGCTGGCGTTATCGCTGTGGCTGGGGCCGTGGATGATCCGCACCTTGCAGGTCCGCCAGATTGGCCAGTCGGTGCGCAACGATGGCCCACAGTCGCACCTGTCGAAGAAGGGCACGCCGACCATGGGCGGGGCGCTGATCCTCTCGGCCATCGCCATCAGCACGTTGCTCTGGGCCGACTTGAGCAACCGCTATGTGTGGGTGGTGCTGGCCGTCACCCTGTTGTTCGGCGCCATCGGCTGGGTCGACGACTACCGCAAGGTGATCGAGAAGGATTCGCGCGGCCTGCCGAGTCGCTGGAAGTATTTCTGGCAGTCGGTGTTCGGCCTGGGTGCGGCCTTGTTCCTTTATATGACCGCACAGAGTCCGCTGGAGACCACCCTGATCCTGCCGCTGCTCAAGGACGTGAGTATCCCGCTGGGCGCGGGCTTCGTGGTGCTGACCTACTTCGTCATCGTCGGCTCGAGCAACGCGGTGAACCTGACCGATGGACTGGACGGCCTGGCCATCCTGCCGACCGTGATGGTCGGCGGCGCGCTGGGAATCTTCTGCTACTTGTCGGGTAACGTGAATTTCGCCGAGTACCTGCTGATTCCCTATTTGCCGGGCGCCGGTGAGCTGATCGTATTCTGCGCCGCGCTGGTGGGGGCCGGCCTGGGTTTTCTGTGGTTCAACACCTACCCGGCACAAGTCTTCATGGGCGACGTCGGCGCGCTGGCGCTGGGCGCCGCGCTGGGCACCATCGCGGTGATCGTCCGTCAGGAAGTGGTGCTGTTCATCATGGGCGGGGTGTTCGTCATGGAAACCCTGTCGGTGATCATCCAGGTCGCATCTTTCAAGTTGACCGGCAAGCGGGTCTTCCGCATGGCGCCGATTCATCACCATTTCGAGCTGAAAGGCTGGCCGGAGCCGCGGGTGATCGTGCGCTTCTGGATCATCACGGTGATCCTGGTGCTGGTCGGTTTGGCCACCCTTAAACTGCGCTGAGGACTGTATGAGCCTGATCGCTTCTGACCACTTCCGCATCGTTGTCGGCCTCGGCAAGAGCGGCATGTCCCTGGTGCGCTTCCTGGCGCGTCAGGGCATGCGCTTTGCCGTGGCCGATACGCGAGCTAACCCGCCGGAACTGAGCGCCCTGCGCGAACAGTTCCCGCAGGTGGACGTGCGCTGCGGCGAGCTGGACGTGGAGTTCCTCTGTCGTGCCAGCGAGCTGTTGATCAGCCCCGGTCTGGCGCTTGCCACGCCGGCGCTGCAGGAAGCCGCCAGACGTGGCGTGAAGCTGTCGGGCGACATCGACCTGTTCGCCCGTTATGCCAAGGCGCCGATAGTCGCCATCACCGGCTCCAATGCGAAAAGCACGGTCACCACCCTGGTCGGTGAGATGGCGGCGGCGGCCGGCAAGAAAGTCGCCGTGGGCGGCAACCTGGGCACGCCGGCGCTCGACCTGCTGGCCGATGACGTCGAGTTGTACGTGTTGGAACTGTCCAGTTTCCAGCTGGAAAGCACCGACCAACTGAATGCCGAAGTAGCGACCTGCCTGAACATCAGCGAAGACCACATGGATCGCTACAGCGGGTTGCCGGCCTATCACCTGGCCAAGCACCGGATCTTCCGTGGCGCCAAGCAGGTGGTGGTGAACCGCGATGACGCCTTGTCGCGGCCTTTGGTCGCCGATCAGCTGCCCTGCTGGAACTTTGGCCTGGGCAAGCCGGACTTCAAGCGCTTCGGCTTGCTCGAGGAACGCGGCGAGAAATGCCTGGCCTTCCAGTTCGATGCGCTGTTGCCGGTGCGCGAGTTGAAGATGCGCGGTGCGCACAACCAGTCCAACGCTCTCGCGGCATTGGCGCTGGGCCATGCCGCAGGCCTGCCGTTCGCGCCGATGCTGGAGACCCTGAAGACTTTCGCCGGCCTGCCGCACCGCTGCCAGTGGGTCGGCGAGCGCGATGGCGTGAGCTATTACGACGACTCCAAGGCCACCAACGTCGGCGCCGCACTGGCCGCCATCGACGGGCTGGGCGCGGATATCGCCGGCAAGCTGGTGCTGATCGCCGGCGGTGATGGCAAGGGTGCGGATTTCTCGGCGCTGCGCGGGCCGGTGGGCAAGTATTGCCGCGCCGTGGTGTTGCTCGGCCGCGATGCCGAGCGTTTGGCTGCGGTGCTTGACGGTGCCGCGCCGCTGGTCCGGGTCAGCAGTCTGCAGGAGGCCGTGCAACGCAGTGCCGAACTGGCGCAGGCGGGCGATGCCGTGCTGCTGTCGCCAGCCTGCGCCAGCCTCGACATGTTCAAGAGTTTCGAAGAGCGTGGTCGCCTGTTCGCCCTTGCCGTGGAGGGACTGAGCTGATGATCGCGCGCCTGCTCGCCGCCCCGTCGCCCCTGCATAGCCGTCGCGGTATCGATCTCGACTTCCCGTTGCTGGCCGGCTGCCTGGCGCTGTTGGGGCTGGGATTGGTGATGATCACTTCGGCGTCCACCGAAGTCGCCGCGGCGCTGACCGGCAATCCGCTCTATCACATGCTCCGTCATCTTATTTACCTGGCGCTGGGGCTGACTGCCGGCGTGCTGACTCTGCTGGTGCCGATGGCGCTCTGGCAGCGTTTCGGTGGGACCCTGCTACTGATTGCCGTCGCTCTGCTGATCATGGTGCTGCTGCCGGGGATCGGTCGTGAGGTCAACGGTGCGAATCGCTGGATCGGCTTCGGCATGTTCAACGTGCAACCTTCCGAGTTGGCCAAGCTGTTCACCGTGCTGTTTCTGGCGGGCTACCTGGTGCGTCGGCAAACCGAAGTGCGCGAGAAGCTGATCGGCTTTCTCAAACCACTGGCGGTGCTCGCGCCCATTGCCGGCCTGCTGCTGGCCGAGCCGGACTTCGGGGCGACCGTGGTGCTGGTCGGCGCGTCGATCGCCATGCTGTTCCTCGGCGGGGTCAATCTGTGGCGCTTCATTCCGCTGGCCGCCGGCGTATTGGCTGCCGGCGCCCTGGTAATGACGGGACAATCCTACCGCATGCAGCGTCTGACCAATTTCGTCGACCCCTGGGCTGACCAGTTCGGCGCCGGCTATCAGCTGAGTCAGGCGTTGATCGC
>JBFKAF010000433.1:0-3567 GCA_041621735.1 Pseudomonas sp. | reverse complement strand
TGCTCGGCGAGCCGCTGCAGATGCCCTCGGTGGCCACTTGGTGGTGTGGCGAACCGGCGGCTCTGGAGCAAGTGCTGGACAGGCTCGATCAACTGGTGATCAAGCCCAGCTTCCCACAACTACGCCAGCCCGTGGTCTTCGGCCAGGACCTCAACGGCGAGGCGCGCGCCGCGCTGATCGCCAAGATGCGCGCGACCCCGCGCAACTATGTGGCCCAGGAGCTGGTACGGCTGTCGCAGTCGCCCGTCTGGAAGAAGAACGCAGCGACCAGTTTGAGCGCCCGCGCCGTAGGCCTCAGGGTTTACGCCTGCGCCACCCCCGACGGCTACGTAGTAATGCCCGGCGGGCTGACCCGGGTGGCCACCGGGCCGGACTCACGCATCATCACCATGCAACTGGGTGGCAGCAGCAAGGACACCTGGGTGCAGGGGCACACACAGGTCAGCACACCCCGGCACTCCAGCCGCACCATCACCAGTAAAGACTTGATTCGTGACGACACGCACCTGTCCAGCCGCATGGCCGAGAACCTGTTCTGGCTGGGACGCAATAGCGAACGCTGCGAAAGCATCGCGCGCATGATGCGTGTCACCCTGCACATGCTGTTCAATGTCAGTCCGCAGGATCGCGGCACCGAATGGCCCACGATGAAGGCGCTCTGCGCCTGGTTCCAACTGATCGAGACCCCGGACAAGGACACCGAGCCAAGTCAGAGTCAGAGCCAGGGACAAGGGCAGCCCCAAAGTCAGACCCAGAGCCGACCCGCAGTGGTGACCTGGAGCGACGAGCGCATCGAGACCGCCATGCTACAAGCCGTGGTCTCGCCCGACGTGCCTGGGCTGGCCAATCAGCAGTTGCTGCTGTACAACACCGCCAGCCAATTGCGTGAACGCTTGGCCACCGACAACTGGCGCGCCCTCAGCCGCATGCTGCAACAGAGCGCCAGCAGTGACTCGCCGCCGACGCCAGCGCAGGCCATGAGCATCCTGGATGAGGCCAGTACGTCGGCGATTACCCTGTCCGGTTTCGACCTTGACGGTATGACCCGCGACCTGGGCTGGAGCTTCCTGTCCATCGGCCGACGCCTGGAGCGTCTGCAATTTCTGACCCTGGTGCTGCAACGCGCACTCGATATGGACGCGGACGGCGGCCTGGAGTGGCTGCTCGAACTGTGCGACAGCATCGTCACCTACCGCTCACGCTATCGCGCCCAGCCCGAATGGTTACCCGTGCTGGACCTGTTGCTGCTCGACAGCAGCAATCCACGCTCGGTGCTGTTCCAGATGGAGGGCATTTCAAACAGCCTGAATAAATTGGCGCTGAGCTATGACGGCTGTAACGAAGGCTTGCTGGAGCCACTGACCAAGGCGCTGCTGGCTCTCGACCCGGATGAAGATCTGTATTGCGGCAATGCCGCACTGATCAACCTGCTGCGGAGCATCAACAACACCAGCGCGCAGCTATCGGAGCAGCTCAGCGCGCGCTTCTTCAGCTATACCGCTCAGTTCAACGTCGGCAAGGGTCCTGCATGAGCACTTCAGCCAAAGACCAGGCAGCGCCGGTGCGTTACCGCGTGGTGCATGAAACCCGCTACAACTACCAGAGCCCGGTGACCCTCTCACAGCAATACCTGCACCTCAAACCGCGCTCATTTGCCTATCAGCAAACCGAATCACAGGTTATCTGGGTAGAACCTGAGCCAGAGCAAACTATCGACGCGCAGGACTACTTCGGCAACCACACCCGCCACATGACCCTCACCGAACCGCACAAAGTGCTGCTGGTGCATGCCGTGTCGACCGTAGTGCTGGCCCCGCGTCCAGCGCTGGAGCAGATCAAAGGCACGATGCCCTGGGAAAGCCTGGCGCAGATGCTGCAACAGGTGCGCACGCCGCAGACGCTGGAGGCCGCGCGCTACCTCTATGACTCACCCCATATCCAGTGCGGCGCCGATCTGGCCAGTTACGCACGCAGCAGTTACCCCCCCGGTCGCTCTCACCTAGAGGCTGCACTCGACCTGACCCAGCGCATTTTTGCCGAATTCGAGTTCGACAACAGCGCCACCGAGATATCCACCCCCCTGACCGAGGTACTCGAAGGACGACGTGGCGTCTGTCAGGATTTCGCCCAGCTGATGATCGGCTGCCTGCGCAGCCTCGGCTTGGCTGCCCGCTATGTCAGCGGCTATATCCTCACCCACCCGCCAGCCGGTCAACCACGAATGGTCGGCGCCGACGCCTCACATGCCTGGGTCTCGGTGTTCTGTCCACAGCTGGGCTGGATCGACTTCGACCCGACCAACCGTTGCCTGGTGCAGAGTGAACATATCACCCTGGGCTGGGGCCGCGACTTCAGCGATGTCACGCCACTGCGCGGAGTCGTACTGGGCGGCGGCGAACAGGAACTGGATGTCAGCGTTACGGTGATCCCGGACAGCGAGGAGCTGCCAACAGGCGTTTTACTGGAGCCCGGCAACCCCGACTGAGCCGCACCTAACGGCCCTAGATCACTCAGTCCCAATAGGCGGCGGGCGGCGGCGCCAACTTGCCGAGCACTTGCCGCAAGCCCTCGCCCCACTGAGCACAGATGCCTTCGAAGTAGGCATCGCCTTCCTGCACTCGATAGCCCTTCGGCAGCTCGAGGCTGCCGGCGCGGTAAACCAGCAGATCCAGCGGCATACCCACCGACAGGTTGCTGCGAAGGGTCGAGTCGAAGGAGATCAGGGCGCAACGCAGCGCCTCCGGCAAGGACGTCTGGTAACTCAGGACGCGATCGAGAATCGGCTTGCCATATTTGCTTTCGCCAATCTGCAGATACGGTGTGTCTTCACTGGACGCAATGAAATTGCCCTGCGGGTAGATGTTGTAGAGCTCTGGGGCACCATCGTGAATTTGCCCACCGAGTAAAAACGAGCAGCTCATGTCAATGCCCTGGGTCAGTGGCGAGCGACTCTCATTAGCCAGCACTTCACGTAGCGTATCGCCCAGCAGGCCCGCGGCGGCGAACAGACTGGGCACATTGTGCAAATGCTCGCCATCCCCCGCCAGGTGCTGGCGCAGCAGACTGATCACCGCTTGCGAGGTGGCCAGATTGCCGGCGCTTTGCAGCACGATGACCCGCTCACCTGGCACCCCGAACACATGCAGTTTGCGGAACGTGGCGATGTGATCGACACCGGCATTGGTCCGTGAATCTGAGACGAACAGCAGCCCCTCGGCCAGGCTCATAGCAACGCAATACGTCATGTCACACCTGTAAGCAATACGCCCGGTGCAGGCATAACAACTGCACCGGGCGCAACTGAGTGATTGGGCCTGCTTACTGCTGCTCGACCCTGAACAAGGGGGCAACCTCCACTTGCGCATGCATCTGCTCGCTGCCGCCGCCACGCCGCATACCGCGCACCGGACAGGCATCCAGATAATCCAGGCCTACTGCCAGCTTCAAGTGCCGCTCAGCCCTGATCAGGCAGTTGGTCACATCGAAGCTGTACCAGGCGCCGTCCAGCCAGGCTTCGGCCCAGGCATGGCTGGCCAGGTGATCCTCGCTGTCAGTGTGCAGATACCC
>JBFKAF010000432.1:0-3570 GCA_041621735.1 Pseudomonas sp. | reverse complement strand
CCGAGGGTTTTCAGCGGGATGGCGGCGAAGGCTTCGGCGGATTTCAGGTCGGTTTCGGCGTTGATGCTGGTGACCACATATTCGCCCTTCACTTCGCCGGCGGCGGCGAGGAAGTTGTATTCGCGCACGGCGTCGTTGACGTCGCTGGCGGTGACGCCATAGGCCGCCAGCTTCACCGGGTCGAGCCACAGGCGCATGGCGAACACCTGATTGCCGAGGATCTCCGCCTCGGCCATGCCGGGCAGGGTGGCCAGCTTGGGCTGGATGACCCTTGAGAGATAGTCGGTGATCTGCGGGTTGGACAGCTGTTCGCTGTAGAAGCTGATGTACATCAGCGCCGAGGCGTCGGCGGCTTCCTTGGACAGCACCGGGTCTTCGGCATCCTGCGGCAGCTGGTTCTTCACCTCGTTGGCCTTGGCCAGCAGTTCGGTGAACAAGCGGTCGCTGTCGGCGCCGATGCGCGCGTAGATCGAGATGATCGACACGTTCTGCCGGCTGACCGAGGTCATGTAGTCGATGCCATCGGCGCTGGCCAGGCTCTGTTGCAACGGCTGGGTGATGTAGCCCTGGATGGTCTCGGCGTTGGCCCCGGGGTAGGCGGTGGTCACCGTGATCAGGGCATTTTCCAGCTGCGGGTACTGGCGGATGGTCAGTTTGCTGAAGGCCTGCAGGCCGAGCAGGATGATCAGCAGGCTGACCACGGTCGCCAGCACCGGCCGGCGGATGAAGGGATCGGTAAAAGCCATAGGTAAGTTCCTTTACGCCCGCGTCGGCTTAGTGTTCAGCGCTGGGCTGGCTGGCCGCATTGGCCGGGGCTTCGGCGAGAGTGACGTGGGCGCCGTTATCCAGCTTGAGCTGTCCGGCGGTGACTACCTGCTCACCGGCTTGCAGGCCTTGGATAATCACCACCTGCCCCTCGCGGCGCTCACCGGTTTCGACGAAGCGCCGTTGTACGGCGAGTTGCGGTTGCCCCTGGGGGTCTTTGAGCGGCTGGCCTTCCGCGTCTTTTTGCGCTTCGATCACGTATACCGAATTGCCGTAGAGGGTGTAGGTGATGGCGGTTTCCGGCACCACGACCCGACTGTTCTCAGCCGGCAGGAGTACCTCCAGGTTGGCGAACATACCTGGCAGCAGTTTGTCGTCGGGGTTGTCCAACTGGGCGCGTACCTGGACGTTACGTGTGGTTTCTTCGACCTTGGGATTGATCGCCGCGATCTGGCCCTCGAACACTTCGCCCGGGTAGGCCGTGACGCTGAAGCGCACCGTCTCGCCGACGCTCAGTTGCGGCACGACATGCTCGGGCAGGAAAAAGTCGAGGTAGAGCCTGGACAGGTCCTGCAGGGTGGCGATGGTGGTGCCGGGCGACAGGTAGTCGCCGAGGTCCACCTGGCGGATGCCGATGGTGCCGGCGAAGGGCGCGAGGATGCGCTTCTTGGCCAGTTGCGCTTGCAGCTGGGCGACGCTGGCGTTGGTCTTTTGCAGCTCGGCGGAGAGGCTGTCGAAGGCGCTCTTGGAGATACTCTGCCGGCTGACCAGGCTGCGTCCGCGCTCGAACTCGACGCGGGCCAGGCCCCTATCGGCTTCGGAGGTCGCCAGAATGGCCCGTTCCACTTCGCTGTCCATCTGCAGCAGCGGCTGGTCGCGTGCGACCTTTTCGCCGGAGTTGAACAGCACCTGGCGGACGATGCCGCCGACTTCCACGGTCAGGTCGATGCCCTGGAAGGCTTTGAGTGTGCCGATGGCCGGCAAGCGGCTCTGCCACGGGCGCTCCACGGCCGCTTCTGCGGCCACGCTAATAGCCGGCTGTGGCAGCGAGAACTGTTGAACCTGTTGGTAAATGGACCAGCCTTTGGCGGCGGCGAGGGCGAGCACCACGAGGGCGACGACGCCCAGCATGATCAGCATGCGGCGGAGCAACATATTCCGGTTCCTTGGCAAGGCGATATGGGGGCCTGGGAATAGGCAAGGAAAGCACCTTAGTACCCCGGCCCAGGCAAGTCAAAACCTCGCTTTTGCGGGAAATTTCCAAGCACCATTCGGCTGCTGAAAATGCCTGGCCAGCCCGTGAGGAGGAGCCTGCATATCGGCGTTTCGCCGCAGGCCCGAGGCGATTGCTCGGGGGGCTGTAGCTTGCCCGCAGAGCGCTGCACCAGAGGCGGGGCCAAGGGTGGGGGAGGCGGGCTCGCGGCGCTGGAAACGCTGGGCTACTGTCCCCGTGAGCGGGGGCAGTGGCTGGGGATCATGCGCTCAGGCGACGGGTCACCTCGCTGAGTTGCCCGGACAACTCGTTGAGGTTCTGGCTGGCCGCTTCGGTACGCCGGACATTTGCCTGGTTGGTGGTGGCGATTGAGGTGATCTCGATGAGGTTGCGCGAAATGTCTTCGGCCACCGAGGTCTGTTCCTCGGCCGCCGTGGCGATCTGCCGGTTCATGTCGCGAATCGCCTCTACCGCCTGGGTAATGCGCTGCAGCATGATCCCGGCCTCGGTCACCTGCTCGACGCCTTCGTCACTGCGGCTCTGGCCGCTCTCGATGGCGCGCACCGCATTCACTGCGCCGGTCTGCACCGTATCGATGATCTGGTGAATTTCGGCAGTGGACTCGGCGGTGCGCTGGGCCAGGGTGCGCACCTCATCGGCGACCACGGCGAAACCACGGCCGGCTTCGCCCGCACGGGCGGCTTCGATGGCGGCGTTGAGGGCCAGCAGGTTGGTCTGATCGGCAATGCCGCGGATCACTTCGAGTACCTTGCCGATCCGTCCGCTATCCGTTTCCAGGCGGCGGATCACCTCGGCGGTATTGGCAATCTCGCCACGCATCGCGGTGATGGAGTTGATGGTCGACTGCATCACCTGTCCGCCCTGCTGCGAGGAACGGTCGGCGTCGTCTGCCGCGCTCGCGGCTTCGGCGGCGTGGCGCGCGACTTCCTGGGCGGTAGCGGACATCTGGTGCATCGCCGTGGCCACCTGGTCGGTGCGCGAAAATTGCTCGCGGGTGCCTTGAGCCATCAGGGTGGCGATGGTATTCAGGTCGCCGCTGGCGCTGTCCAGACTGGTGGTGCTGCGCTGCAGGCGGGTGAAGGTGTCGGCGAGGAAGTCGCGCAAGGTGTTGGCGGCCACCGCCAGGTGGCCGAGTTCGTCGTGACGATTGGTATCGACCTGCTGGCCGAAGTTGCCGTGGCTGAGCTGGGTAATGTGCTGGATCAGCTCGCGGATCGGGTTGATCAGGCTGCGGTTGACCAGCCACAGGCTGAACAAGCCGACCGCCAGACTGGACAGCAGCATCACCGCAAAGCCGATTTGCAGGGTGCGATCGGCCGTGGCGCTGATAGCCGCCGACTGTGCCAGGCCTTGTTCGCCGAGTTGCTGCACCAGGGCGCTCATCTGTTCGCTGGCTGCCCGGTCGATGCCTTTGACCGCTGCATCGCCGGCGGTCGGGTCGGCACCTGCGGCGACAAAGGCGTCATAGCCCTGGCGGTACGCACGACCCATGCTCTGGTGCTCGTTGCGCAGTTGCTCGACCTGGCTTTTCAGGCCGGCAAGCTGTTGGCTGTCGGCGACCACTATCAATT
>JBFKAF010000431.1:0-3572 GCA_041621735.1 Pseudomonas sp. | reverse complement strand
CAGCCGGCCAGCATGGCCCGGCCGGACTCGGAGCCGAGCAGCACGTAGAGCGATTCCGGGGTGGTAACGAGGATGTGCGGCGGGCATTTGCGCATTGCCGCGCGCTCGCCCGGGGTGGTGTCGCCGGTGCGCACCGCCGTGCGAATCTGCACGTCGGCCAGGCCCTGGCGCTGCAGTTCGGCGCGAATGCCGGCCAGCGGCTGTTCGAGGTTGATGCGGATGTCGTTGGACAGCGCCTTGAGCGGCGAGACGTACACCACGCTGCAGCGCTCCGGCAGCGTGCCGCCCTGGCTCAGGCCTGTGCGCACCAGCTCGTCGATGGCCGCGAGGAAGGCCGTGAGGGTCTTGCCCGAGCCGGTGGGTGCGGCCACTAGGGTCGAACGACCAGCCCGAATCGCCGGCCAGGCGCCGACCTGCGCCGCCGTCGGCGCCTCGAACTGGCTGCGAAACCAGGCCGCGACCGCCGGATGGAACGCCTGCAACACGGCGTCGGGTTGGGCTGAAATAGGCGTCGGCTTCATGGCGTCCATCATGCTAGCGTGCAGTCGCTAAATAAAGGCTCAGGGCACAGTGGCGGATGGTCGGCCAGCGCCATACCGCGCCGTAGGCTGGCGTAGAGCGCAGCGAAACCCAGCAGGCACCCAGGCAGCCTGACCGCCCCGTGCTCCATTTCAACCCGCCAGCCGATGTAATCAATCGCCGCAGCGCTTGCCTCACCCCACCCCAAGTTACATACACTCTGCCTTTCTCTTTTTCAGGCAAGGCCATCCCGTGCAACCGGTGATCTCGATCCAGCAACTGAGCAAGACCTACGCATCCGGCCAGCCGGCGCTGAAATCCATCGACCTGGATATCCGCAAGGGCGAGATCTTCGCCTTGCTCGGCCCCAACGGTGCTGGCAAGACCACGCTGATCAGCATCATCTGCGGTATCGTCAATCCCGGTTCGGGCCGGGTGTTGGTCGATGGTCATGACATCATCAAGGACTACCGCGCGGCGCGCTCGAAGATCGGCCTGGTGCCCCAGGAGCTGTCCAGCGAGGGCTTCGAGAGCGTCTGGGCGACGGTCAAATTCAGCCGTGGCCTGTTCGGCAAGGGGCCGAATCCGGCCTATCTGGAGCAGGTGCTGCGCGACCTGTCGCTGTGGGACAAGAAGGACGCGCGGATCTTCGAGCTGTCCGGCGGCATGAAGCGCCGGGTGATGATCGCCAAGGCGCTGTCGCACGAGCCGCAGATTCTGTTTCTCGACGAACCCACCGCCGGGGTCGACGTGGAGTTGCGCCGCGACATGTGGAACATGGTGCGTGGCCTGCGCGCGCGCGGTGTGACCATCATCCTCACCACCCACTACATCGAGGAGGCCGAGGAGATGGCCGACCGCGTCGGGGTGATCAGCCAGGGCCAGATCATCCTGGTCGAGGACAAGCAGGCGCTGATGCACAAACTCGGCAAGAAGCAGCTGACCCTGCAATTGCAGCAGCCGCTGGCGAGCATCCCCGCCGAGCTGGCCGGACACCCGCTGGAGCTGGCGGACGATGGCCATGCGCTGGTGTTCACCTTCGACGCCCAGCGCGAGCACACCGGCATCGCCGAGCTGCTCAAGGACCTGGCCCAACGCGGCATCGACTTCAAGGACCTGCAGTCCAGTCAGAGTTCGTTGGAAGAAATTTTCGTCAGCCTGGTGTCAGGTCGATGAGAAGCTACTGCACTCGACTATGCCGCGTTGAAGTCAGGCTCGGCCTGCTCATGTACAGCTCGTACACTCCGCGGCCTCGCCTGATTTCGCCTTGCCTAGCCTTCGCTCGCGACGCTTCTCAACGACCTGAAACGGAGTCATGGTCATGAATTTCTATGCCATCAAGGCAATCTACCTGTTCGAGCTGGCGCGCACCTGGCGCACCCTGCTGCAGAGCATCGCCACCCCGGTGATCTCGACCTCGCTGTACTTCGTGGTGTTCGGCTCGGCCATTGGTTCGAGCATGACCGAGGTACATGGCGTCAGTTACGGTGCCTTTATCGTGCCGGGGCTGATCATGCTGGCGCTGCTCACCGAGAGCATCTCCAACGCCTCGTTCGGCATCTACATGCCCAAGTACTCCGGAACCATCTACGAGGTGCTGTCGGCGCCGGTGTCCTACCTGGAAATCCTCATCGGCTACGTCGGCGCGGCGGCGACCAAGTCGATCATCCTCGGCCTGGTAATCCTGGTCACCGCGCGCCTGTTCGTCGATTTCGAGATTCTCCATCCGCTGTGGATGCTGGCCTTGCTGGTGTTGACGGCGGTGACCTTCAGTCTGTTCGGCTTCATCATCGGCGTCTGGGCCGACGGCTGGGAGAAGCTGCAGCTGGTGCCGGCGCTGATCGTCACGCCGCTGACCTTCCTCGGCGGCAGCTTCTACTCGATCAGCATGCTGCCGCCGCTGTGGCAGACCGTGACCCTGTTCAACCCGGTGGTGTACCTGATCAGCGCCTTTCGCTGGAGCTTCTACGGCGTCTCGGACGTCAACGTGGTGCTCAGCCTGGGCATGATCCTGGGCTTTCTGCTGCTGTGCATCTTCACCGTTGGCTGGATCTTCAAGAGCGGCTACCGCCTGAAGAGCTAAGCGGCTGTTGCCTCAGGGCTCAGCAGGGCGCGCAGTGGCACTCTATCCGAGGCAACACGTGGCGCTTCCACTTTGTCTTTTAAAACAGGACACTTGCCCCGGCAGTAATCGCTCTGGCGAACCAGGGCGTGGAATTAGCCAGCCGCAATGGCCATGCAGTGCTTGGAAGTACTGATCAAAGGAGTTGGGAATGGACGCCAGGGAAAAACAGATGGCCGAGTTGTTGAGCTTGACCGCGCGCAGCCTCACCCATCTGACGGCTTCGATAACGGCGATGTCGTTCGAGCTGATCAGCAGCGAAGACAAGACCGTGCGTGCCGCCGGCAAACGCATGATTACGCGTATGGCGGCGGTCAGCAGCGAGCTCGATCAGCAATGGCTGATCATCAGCCAATTGTCGGGCGTGATGGAAACCCCGCCGCAAACCTTGGAGGAAGTGCTCTTGCAGCCTCTGCCCATGGAGCGTGTGGATAGCTAGGGCGCCGCGGTTGCGGCGGGTCTGGATAAGTGGCACCACCGAAGCAAAGGCTGCTGTCAAAAGCCAACCAGTTTTTTCGGCTAGAACATATTTAGCAATTGCTCAGTGTTCAGGCAGCCCGCGCGGTCATTCGGCTCGCCCCCGAGCGTCTAGCGCCAATACCCACTCCGTCATGCCCGCACCCGTGGTTGGCGCTCAGCCCGCCTTTTCGTCGAAGTCAGCGCTGCCCGGCCTGAGTCTCCGAGTGAGGCTATTCGGTTAGGTTCGTTGGCAGGTTTCGACAGCGTTTGACACTGGCAAAAGCCGGAAACGAAAAAGCCCTGTAGGAACAGGGCTTTAGCTTGAACAATCTGGAGCGGGCGAAGGGAATCGAACCCTCGTTATCAGCTTGGGAAGCTGGAGTAATGCCATTATACGACGCCCGCTTTTGCGGATGCCTTTGTACCAGAAGTCGCGCGCTAAAAGAAGCCCACACCGAGCGCAATCTTGTTG
>JBFKAF010000430.1:0-3581 GCA_041621735.1 Pseudomonas sp. | reverse complement strand
GGTGCGTGATAGCGCGCCTCCGCGGAATGCACGACGAACAACAGGCCCTCACCCGCCAGCGTCGACTGGGCAAAGCCCAGGTCGCGCAGGCACTCGGTGCGAGCCCGCTCCATAAATTTGAGGTAGTTGACGTAGTAGACGATACCGCCGGCATCGGTGTCTTCGTAATAAACCCGACAACGATGAGCGAAAGACTGAACTCCGTTTTGCGCGTGCATACTGTAGTGCTAGCTCCTGAACTTGCCAATTGGCTACAGCAAGTATTTTTTACTCGCCACAGCTGTCGAACAGGTCGGCGGTCGGTAGTTCGCCCATACGCTTCGGCACATTGAGGCCGAAATGCAGGTAGGCATGTCGCGTCACCACCCGCCCTCGCGGGGTGCGCATGATGAAGCCCTGCTGAATCAGGTAAGGCTCCAGCACGTCTTCGATGGTATGGCGTTCTTCACTGATCGCCGCTGCCAAGCTATCGACTCCCACCGGGCCGCCGTCGAATTTCTCCATCATGGTCAGCAGCAACCGGCGATCCTGATGATCGAAACCGCGCTCATCGACATTCAACAGATTCAGCGCCCGATCGGCGATCTCGCGGGTGATGTCACCCTGACCACGCACCTCGGCGAAATCACGCACGCGGCGCAACAGACGGTTGGCGATACGCGGCGTCCCCCGCGCACGTCGGGCGATTTCAAATGCCCCCTGCGCCTCGATCGGCAACCCGAGAATACCCGCCGAGCGTGTGACGATGGTTGCCAGATCGTCGACACTGTAGAACTCCAAGCGCTGCACGATACCGAAGCGATCACGCAGCGGATTGGTCAGCATGCCTGCGCGAGTAGTAGCACCAACCAGGGTGAAAGGCGGCAAATCCAGCTTGATCGAGCGCGCGGCGGGCCCTTCGCCGATCATGATGTCGAGCTGAAAATCCTCCATCGCCGGATACAGCACTTCCTCGACAATCGGCGACAGGCGATGGATTTCATCGACGAACAGCACGTCGCCCGGCTCAAGATTGGTCAGCAGCGCGGCCAGATCCCCCGGCCGCTCCAGCACCGGCCCCGAGGTACTCTTGATCGACACCCCCATTTCCTGGGCGATGATATTGGCCAGGGTGGTCTTACCTAGCCCTGGCGGACCGAAGATCAGGGTGTGATCCAAGGCCTCGCTACGGCCTTTAGCCGCCTGAATAAACAACTCCATCTGCTCGCGCACGCTCGGCTGGCCGATGTATTCGGCCAGCTTCAACGGCCGAATGGCACGATCCACCTGCTCATCGCGGTCGCGGGGTGTGGCGGCAATCAGGCGATCTGCTTCTAGCATCTGGAGTTACACCATTCCCTTCAGGGCACGACGAATCATATCTTCACTGCTCAAGCCATCTTCCTTGATACTGGAGACGGCACGACTGGCTTCTTGCGGTTTATAACCCAGAGAAATAAGCGCACTGACTGCATCATCCTCCGCGCTTGAGACTGCACCACCGGCGCGAGGTTCAACGACCAGCGTCGCCATACCCGGCACGGCCTCCCAGGCCTTGAAGCGATCTTTCAGTTCAACCAACAGGCGCTCAGCGGTTTTCTTGCCAACGCCGGGGACTTTCACCAGCACCGAAGCGTCCTGCACTTGCACACAACGCACCAGTTCATCGACTTCCAGGCCAGACATCAACGCCAGCGCCAGTTTCGGGCCGACGCCATTGAGGCGGATCAGCTCACGAAACAGTTGACGCTCGCGCTTCTCGAAGAAGCCATAGAGCAAATGGGCATCCTCACGTACCACCAAGTGCGTATGCAGGGTCACCGGCTCGCCGACTGCCGGCAAACGGTACAGGGTGGTCATCGGCACTTCCAGCTCATAACCGAGCCCGTGCACATCCACAATCAAATGCGGCGGCTGCTTTTCCGCCAGGGTGCCGCGCAAACGTCCGATCACCACTGTATTCCTTAAATAACATTACACACGAAGGCGGCCACTGCGCCGCTTGGCGCCTGCCAGACCATGGGGAATCAGACTTTGCCGGTGATGGGCGTGGCACAGGGCGATCGCCAGGGCATCCGAGGCGTCGATCTGCGGCTTCTGCAGCAACTTGAGCAAGTGCATGACCATCATCTGTACCTGCTCCTTGTCCGCCCCGCCGGTGCCGGCAATCGCCTGCTTGACCTGGGTGGCGGTGTATTCGGCCACATCCAGCCCTGCCTCGATACCCGCCACAATGGCAACGCCCCGCGCCTGGCCGAGCTTCAACGCAGAGTCCGGATTACGCGCCATAAACACCTGTTCGATGCCCATGGTCACCGGCCCATAGGTCTCGATGACCTCGCGCACGCCACGAAACACGACTTGCAAGCGCTCAGGCATAGTCCCGCTACCGGTACGAATGCAGCCCGAAGCCACGTACTCACAGCCGCGCCCGGTATCGCGCACCACTCCATAGCCGGTGATGCGCGAACCGGGGTCGATACCGAGGATCAGTGTCATACCCTGCCATCCACCCCAGGCGCCGACCAGAGCCGGCCGCCATACTGTTTATTTATCCAGCACGCAGTATAGGGGCAGGCCTTAGCGCCGTCACCCGCCAAACACCCATGAAAAAGCCGGAAGTGCTCAGGCAACATGCGCCCTGCAACTTCCGGCCTGTTCAACACGGGCTCGATCAGCCCAACTGCTCCATGATTTCGTCCGGAATCTCGGCATTGTGATAGACACTTTGAACGTCATCCAAGTCCTCCAGCATGTCGATCAGCTTGATGACCTTCTGCACGACTTCCAGGTCGTCGATCGGCGCACTGATCGATGGAATCATCGCAATCTCGGCCTCATCGCCTTTGAACCCTGCGGCGGTCAGCGCTTCGTTTACCGAGATAAAATCGACGAACGAACTGAACACCTCCATCGAACCGTCATCATTGACCACGACGTCATCGGCGCCAGCCTCCAGCGCCGCCTCCATCAAGACATCTTCGTCCAGGCCAGGGGCGAAGCTGATCTGGCCCTTGCGCTCGAACATGTAGGCAACCGAACCATCGGTACCGAGATTGCCACCACATTTACTGAACGCATGGCGGACTGCGGCGGCAGTACGGTTGCGGTTATCGGTCATGGCCTCGACGATGATCGCCACGCCGCTGGGCGCATAACCTTCATAGCTGAGCTCTTCGACCTTGTCGCCGTCATCCGAGCCCACGCCACGGGCGATGGCGCGATCGATGGTGTCGCGCGTCATGTTGGCGGTCAGCGCCTTGTCGACCGCCAGACGCAGACGCGGGTTATCCGCTGGTATCCCACCGCCCTGACCCGCAGCCACTGTCAGTTCACGGATCAGCTTGGTGAAAATCTTGCCCTTTTTGGCGTCTTGACGCCCTTTGCGGTGCTTGATATTCGCCCACTTAGAATGACCAGCCATAACTCACTCCGTATTTCTCTCAATCATTGCGATCACGGATCGACCCGAAAACCGTCACGAGCGCAGGCCAGGCAGGGAGAAAAGAGCAGAGAACGCGGCAGCCAATGAGCATTGACTCGCTCCGCTCGCCCCCTCGGCCGCCCTTACGGACGAGCCGGTGTCGAGTATCTTCCAACCC
>JBFKAF010000429.1:0-3582 GCA_041621735.1 Pseudomonas sp. | reverse complement strand
GCCAAAGCTGCCAAATGGCACGCCCGGCAGGACTCGAACCTGCGACCATCCGCTTAGAAGGCGGATGCTCTATCCAGCTGAGCTACGGGCGCCTATCCATCTGCAAGTGCAGATTTAAAGCATTCGACATCTGCGGAAGCCCTGAGCCCCTGCGTTTGCCGTCTTACCCAGTGTTTGGCTGTACTCGACAAGCGGGGCGAATCTTATAGAGGCACTTACCCGCCGTCAACACTAAAAGTTAAAAAAATCAGCGAGATAAAGGAGTTACGCGAAATTACCGGGCTCGCGCCTTTGCCCACCCGCCTCACCATGCGAGAATGCGCGTCCTTTTTCAGTCCTTTCCAATGGTTAACCAAGCGCAATGACCGCACAACTGATCGACGGTAAAACGATCGCCGCCAACCTCCGCCAACAGATAGCCCAGCGCGTCGCCGAGCGACGCCAGCAGGGTAAGCGCGCACCGGGGCTGGCAGTAATCCTGGTCGGCAACGACCCTGCCTCTCAGGTTTACGTCTCGCACAAGCGCAAAGATTGCGAAGAAGTTGGCTTTCTCTCTCAGGCTTACGACCTTCCCGCCAGTACCAGCCAGGCTGAACTACTGAGCCTGATCGACCGTTTGAATGAAGACACCAATATAGATGGCATCCTCGTTCAACTGCCACTGCCGCAACACCTGGATGCCTCTCTGCTCCTGGAGCACATTCGCCCAGATAAAGATGTCGACGGCTTCCACCCCTATAACATCGGCCGCCTGGCTCAACGCATGCCGCTACTGCGCCCCTGCACCCCGAAGGGCATCATCAGCTTGCTGCAGAGCACTGGCGCCGACCTTTATGGGATGCATGCCGTGGTGGTAGGCGCCTCGAACATCGTCGGCCGCCCCATGGCCATGGAGCTACTGCTCGCTGGCTGTACTGTGACCATTACCCACCGTTTCACCAAGGACCTGCCCGGCCACGTTGCCGCAGCGGATATCCTGGTGGTAGCCGCCGGCAAACCAGGCTTGGTCAAGGGTGAATGGATCAAGCAAGGCGCTATCGTTATCGACGTCGGCATCAATCGCCAGCAAGACGGCAAGCTGACCGGCGATGTCGTCTATGAAACCGCCCTACCCCGTGCGGGCTGGATTACCCCAGTACCTGGCGGGGTCGGCCCGATGACCCGCGCCTGCCTGCTGGAAAACACCTTGCACGCCGCCGAACACCTGCACAGCTAAGCCTGTTCGCGCCCATGAAAAACGGCACCCGAAGGTGCCGTTTTTCATGCTGACAGAGCGCTTATTTGCGCGCCTGCTCCCAGGACTTCAGCAGCTCGTTGTAGTTAATGGTTTCACCCTTGGGCTTCTCGTTGGCCAGCTTCGGCTTCGGAGCACCCGGCTGATCCAGCCAGTACTGCGGATCTCGCGGCTCGTTCAGCTTCGGGCCACAGTCACCCTGTACCCCGGCACGCTCCAGGCGCCCCATCATGGTGTCCTGCGCTGCAGCCAAACCATCCAGCGCCTCTTGCGGAGTTTTATCCCCGCTAGCGGCTTCGGCAATGAACTGCCACCACAGCTGAGCCAAACGCGGGTAATCCGGCACGTTGGTGCCTGTTGGCGTCCACTGCACCCGCGCCGGGCTGCGATAGAACTCAACCAAACCACCCAGCTTCGGCGCCGCATCGGTCATGGCCTGGGAGTTGATATCCGACTCGCGAATCGGCGTCAGACCAACCAGGGTCTTCTTCAGCGAGACGGTCTTGGAGACTACGAACTGCGCGTACAACCAGGCGGCCAGACGTTGCTTCTCTGGAGTGGACTTGAGAAAGGTCCAGGAGCCGGTGTCCTGATAGCCCAGTTTCATGCCTTCTTCCCAGTACGGCCCTTTCGGTGACGGCGCCATGCGCCACTTCGGCGTGCCGTCCTCGTTGACCACTGGCAGTCCAGGCTTGGTCATGTCTGCGGTGAAGGCGGTGTACCAGAAAATCTGCTGAGCGATATTGCCCTGGGCAGGCACCGGACCCGACTCCGAGAAGGTCATGCCCTGAGCTTCCGGCGGCGCGAACTTGCGCATCCAGTCGACATATTTAGCGGTGGCGAAAACCGCTGCCGGGCCGTTGGTATCGCCGCCACGAACGACGCTGGAACCTACGGGACGACAGCCCTCGACGCGAATGCCCCACTCGTCAACCGGCAGGCCGTTAGGCAGGCCTTTATCGCCGGCCCCGGCCATGGAGAACCAGGCATCGGTGAAGCGCCAGCCGAGCGATGGGTCTTTTTTGCCGTAATCCATATGGCCGTAAATACGTTGGCCGTCGATCTCCTTGACCTTCTCGGAGAAGAATTCGGCGATGTCTTCGTAAGCCGACCAGTTGACCGGCACTCCCAGTTCGTAGCCGTAAATCTCCTTGAACTTGGCTTTCAGCTCGGGGCGCTCGAACCAGTCGGCGCGAAACCAGTAAAGGTTGGCGAACTGCTGATCGGGTAGCTGATAGACCTTACCGTCCGGCCCCGTAGTGAAGGACAAACCAATAAAGTCCTGCAAATCCAGGGTCGGCAGGGTGTAGTCCTTGCCATCGCCGGCGATCATGTCGCTGATCGGCACCACCTTGCCATAGCGAAAGTGCGTGCCTATCAGGTCCGAGTCATTGATATAACCGTCATAGATGTTCTTGTCCGACTGCATCTGGGTCTGCAGCTTTTCGACGACGTCGCCTTCCTGAATCAGGTCGTGCTTGATCTTGATCCCGGTGATCTCGGTGAAGGCCTTGGCCAGCACCTTGGACTCGTATTCATGGGTGGCGATGGTTTCCGAGGCGACGTTGATGTCCATGCCGCGGAACGGCTCGGCCGCCTTGATGAACCATTGCAACTCCTGCAATTGTTGCTCTGGCGTCAGGGTCGACGGTGCGAACTCCGAACCGATCCATTTCTTCGCCGCATCCTCGTAAGCATCGGCCCAAGCAGCGCCACTCAAGCCCGACAAGGCGAGCAAAGCCGCCAGCGCCGCACTATGTCGTGTCTTGTTGTTATTGTTGAACATAGACATCTCCTTTCTGATTGTTAGATCGGCAACCGGCAGATCGATACACCCATCGGCGCCCTTGCAGCAGCACACATCCTCGCCAGCTGATTTCTGCCTCAGCCCCAACGCATCACAGCAAACAACCACAACATGGACAGCAGCGAGGCTATCCAGATCGACCAATCGGTTACACCCAGTATCAGCAGATGCCAATAGGCGCTTCCGAGCAGCCCGATAAACAGCCGATCACCGCGAGTCGTCGCGATCGGCAGAAAGCCCCTACGCTCTGCGCAGGGCGAACGGATTTCCCACACGGTCATGCCCACCAGTATCAGCGCGATGGCGCCGAAAAAAATTGCCGTGGGTAAAGTCCAAGCCATCCAACCCATAGTCTTATCTCCTCAAACCCGGCCAAGGGCGAAGCCCTTCGCCACATGATTGCGGACGAACCAGATCACCAACATGCCCGGCAGGATGGTCAGCACCCCGGCCGCCGCGAGCACCCCCCAATCGATCCCCGACGCCGATACGGTGCGGGTCATCACCGCCACGATCGGCTTGGCATTCACCGAGGTCAGCG
>JBFKAF010000428.1:0-3584 GCA_041621735.1 Pseudomonas sp. | reverse complement strand
CGCCAATGATGCAGTTGATTTTCAGCTCTATGACCCGCGCCGCTAACCCACCCTACAAGGGCTGCGCTCTGCATCAAGCTTGAACAGGTGCAGATCCGTCGGGTGGGTTAGGCGCCTGGCACAAGGCTATTGGCCGTTACCCGGTCGGTTGCGCCGTAACCCACCATGCTCAGCACGCCGACCGCCGCTTGGTGGGTTACGCGGCGCGCCAACGATGCAGTTGATTTTCAGCTCTATGACCCGCGCCGCTAACCCACCCTACAAGGGCTGCGCTCTGCATCAAGCTTGAACAGGTGCAGCGCCTCTTTTATGGTCTTTTCTGGGCAGGACAGCGCCGGGCTGATCATTGCCGCGCGGCGGAGAGCGTCAGCCAGGGGTGGTCGAGTGGCTGGTTTCGTGGCGGTCGGCGCTGGGGCACAGAGCGAAGCGGCTGCGGTAGCAGCGCGAGAAGTAGGAGGCCGACTCGAAGCCGCAGGCCAGGCCCACTTCGAGCACGCTCATGTCGGTCTGGCGCAGCAGCTGGCGGGCCTTGTCCAGGCGCAGGGCCAGGTAGAAGTTCGACGGGGTTTCCTGCAGGTGCTGGCGAAACAGCCGTTCCAGTTGGCGCGGGGTGACGTTGATCGCATCGGCCAGCTGCTGCGAACCGAGCGGTTGCTCGCTGTGCCGTTCCATCTCGCCGATCACCTGCACCAGCTTCTTGTTATGGATGCCGTAACGGCTGGCGATCTGCATGCGCTGGTGGTCCTGGCGGGTGCGGATGCGCCCCAGCACGAACTGTTCCGAGGCGGCCACGGCCAGCTCCTCGCCGTGCGCGTTGCCGACCAGGCTGAGCATCAGGTCGAGGCTCGCGGTGCCGCCGGCGCTGGTGATGCGCCGGCCATCGATCTCGAACAGCTCCTGGGTCACCTGCAGGCGCGGGTAGCGCTCCTTGAAGGCTTCGATGGCCTCCCAGTGCAGGGTCAGGCGTTGCTCGCCGAACAAGCCGGCCTCGGCCAGGACGAAGCTGCCGGTGTCGATGCCGCCGAGCGTCGCGCCCTGGCGTTCGGCGCGGTGCAGCCAGGCCGCCAGCCTGGCGTCGTAACTGGCCAGCGGTTCGAAACCGGCGACCACGAACAGCAGGCTATGGGCGCCGGGGTTCTCCAGCCCGGCGTCGACGTTCAACGACATGCCGTTACTGGCCAGCACCGGCCCGCCATCGAGACTGAGCACGTGCCAGCGATAGAGCTCGCCGCCGAAACGGTTGGCCACGCGCAGCGGCTCCACGGCGGAGAGGAAACCCATCATGGAGAACTTGGGCAGCAGCAAAAAAAACACGTCTTGGGGCATGGCAGCCTCGCTCCTGGCTCGGGCGCGAACATCCTAGGAAGAATTTGTGCTGGCCGCGAGCGGAAATGAGTTCTGGGCGGCTGAAGGTTGCGTTGCCGGCCATCCTGAGTAATGAGGTCGGGGCAGGTCAACAGAAGGTCGCTTTAGTGCGTTTTGTCCGGGGCGGCGCTGCGTAATGTGACAGGCGTCAGGAGCAATCGCCAGTGACACGTGAGCGAGCCCGACTCAGCCAAAACAATAACGCCTTACCAGCTGTTTAGAGGGATAAGAGCATGAACAAGATATTCGCCTACGCCAGCAGTTGCCTGCTCGCAGTCGCTTCGAGCAGCGCCGTGATGGCCGCCGAGCCCGAGCAGTGCCAGAAACCCCGCATCGGTGTGGTCGGCTGGACCGACGTGGTGGCCACCACCGCCGTGACCAAGGTGCTGCTCGAGCACCTGGGCTATCAGCCCACCGAGAACGTGGCGTCGCAGCAGATCATCTTCGCCGGAATGAAGAAGAAGCAGGTCGACTTCTTCCTCGGTTACTGGAACCCGCTGATGACCGAGACCATCACGCCGTTCGTCAAGGCCAACGACGTCCAGCTGTTGCAGGTCAATCTGGATGGCGCCATGGCGACCCTGGCCGTGCCGAGCTACGTCAGCGAGGGCGGGCTGAAAACCTTCGCCGACATCGCCAAGTTCAAGGACAAGTTGAAAGGCAAGATCTACGGCATCGAGTCCGGTACCGGCGCCAACACCAAGATCCAGAAGATGATCGACACTAACCAGTTCGGTCTCGGCGACTTCACCCTGGTCGAGTCCAGCGAGTCGGGGATGATGGCCGCGGTCAAGCGTGCGGTGAAGCGTAATGACTGGATCGTGTTCTTTGGCTGGGCGCCGCACCCGATGAATATCCAGGTGGACATGAACTACCTGACCGGCAGCGAAGATGCCCTGGGCGCCAACGACGGCGCGGCGACGGTCGAGACCGTGGTGCGCCCTGGCTATGTCGAGCAATGCCCGAACGTCGGTCAGTTGCTGAGCAACATGACCTTCGACGTGAAGCAGGAAAGCGCCATGATGCAACCGATCATGGAGCGCCAGAAACCCGAAGACGTCGCCAAGCAGTGGCTCAAGGATCACCCCGAAGACATGCAGAAGTGGCTCGCGGGGGTCAGCACCTTCGACGGCAAGGACGCACTCGCCACCGTGCAAGCCAAGCTCGCCAACTGATCCACGCGGGGCGCCCGGCGGCGTCTCGTCCCCACTCACATCAGCAATAGGATTCTCATCGTGAACTACGAAATCATCGTCACCTGTGCAGTGACCGGTGCAGGCGACACCGTGGGCCGTCATCCGGCCATTCCGGTGACTCCCAAGCAGATCGCCGACGCCGCCATCGAAGCCGCCAAGGCCGGCGCCACCGTTGCCCACTGTCATGTGCGCGACCCCAAGACCGGCAAGGGCAGCCGTGACGTGGCGCTGTACCGCGAGGTGGTCGAGCGCATCCGCGAGAGCGACACCGACGTGATCATCAACCTCACCGCCGGTATGGGCGGCGATCTGGAGATTGGCCCGGGCGAGCAGCCCATGGAGTTTGGCACCGGCTCCGACCTGGTCGGCCCGCTGACCCGCCTGGCGCATATCGAGGAACTGCGCCCGGAAATCTGCACCCTGGACTGCGGCACCCTGAATTTCGGTGACGGCGATTACATCTACGTTGCTACTCCGGCGCAGCTGCGTGCCGGTGCCAAGCGCATCACCGAGCTGGGGGTGAAGGCCGAGCTGGAAATCTTCGATACCGGCCACCTGTGGTTCGCCAAACAGATGATGAAAGAAGGCCTGCTCGACGATCCGATCTTCCAGATCTGCCTGGGCATCCCATGGGGCGCACCGGCCGACACCACCACCATGAAGGCCATGGCCGACAACCTGCCGGCGGGCGCCACCTGGGCCGGCTTCGGCATCGGTCGTCTGCAGATGCCGATGCTTGCCCAGGCCATGCTGCTCGGCGGTCACGTGCGGGTCGGTCTGGAAGACAACATCTGGCTGGACAAGGGCGTACCGGCCACCAATGGCACCCTGGTCCAGCGTGCCGTGGAGATCATCGAGCGCCTCGGCGGTCGCGTCCTGACCCCGGCCGAAGGCCGCGCCAAGATGAACCTCAAGCCGCGCGGCTGAGTCGCCCGATACAGCCCTGTACCCCGGATGCAATCCGGGGCAGATCGAATGACCCGCCCGGATTAAATCCGGGCCACCCAAGCAGGAGCCGCCATG
>JBFKAF010000427.1:0-3590 GCA_041621735.1 Pseudomonas sp. | reverse complement strand
TTTGACCTCGGTGACAGTAATGCCCTGCACGCCGATCTCCGACAGTGACTCACGGACGTCGTCCAGCTTGAACGGCTTGATGATGGCAGTGACTAGCTTCATGTAACTTTCTCCCGTGTAAGGTGGACTTGCCCCAGGAATTACGAACCCGGCTCAAGTCTAAGCGCAGTGTCTGGCTTTTGTAATGCATCGGCTGCCCGAGCTGGGGCAATCCCTTATCCACCAACCGTTCCCGGCGAAACACTTATGCGCTTCGCCTCATGCACCGGAACTGCATCGGTGCGTGCTGCATGAACGATATAAGCAGAAAGCTTGCCAGTTACATAAAAAGCGCTTTTTTTCAGATGGTTACTGGCTAAACACGGTGTTTCACCTGGATTGGCCAGGTGTTCGATGCACGACAATAGTGCAGGCGCCCCACCATGAGTGCGCAATAACTGTGCAACGCTGGAGCTCCCGATCCACGCCTGGGCTGCGTGCTACACTGCCGCCCGTCTGTCCCTGGAACCCTGCCATGTTGCCGCCCAAAGCCCTGCTCGATGCCCTCAGCGCCCACGCCTCTCGCCTGTTCAACGGCAGTACGCCGTTACCTCGCAGCGAGTTCGAAGCCCAGTTCAAAGCCTTGTTGCAGAGCGGCTTCAGCAAACTCGACCTGGTCAGCCGGGAAGAATTCGACAGCCAGATGACCGTGCTGGCCCGCACCCGCGCGCGCCTGGAAGCACTGGAAGCCAAGGTCGCCGAGCTGGAAGCCCGCCTCGCAACCGAGCCCTCGCCGCCCACCGAGTAGCCTACTCGGCCGGCAGACGATCAAGGAGTGATCGATGTCCCTGGCCATAGTCCACAGTCGCGCCCAAGTCGGCGTCGAAGCGCCGGCGGTCACCGTCGAGGCGCACCTGGCCAACGGCCTGCCGTCGCTGGCCCTGGTCGGCTTGCCGGAAACGGCGGTCAAGGAAAGCAAGGACCGGGTGCGCAGCGCCATCCTCAATTGCGCCTTCGACTTCCCCCCACGGCGCATCACCCTGAATCTGGCGCCGGCCGACTTGCCGAAAGACGGCGGACGCTTCGATCTGGCGATCGCCCTGGGCATTCTCGCCGCCAGCGGACAACTACCCGCCGCCGCGCTGGAGCAGGTCGAATGCCTCGGTGAACTGGCCCTGTCCGGCGCCGTACGCCCGGTGCAGGGCGTGTTGCCCGCGGCCCTGGCGGCGCGCGCCGCCGGACGCAGCCTGGTGGTGCCGAAAGCCAACGCCGAGGAAGCCAGCCTGGCCTCAGGTCTATGCGTGATCGCGGTGGAGCACCTGCTGGAGTTGGCCGCCCACTTCACCGGTCACACCCCCATCGCGCCCTATCAGGCCCAGGGACTGCTGCGCCAAAGCCTGCCCTACCCGGACCTCGCCGAAGTGCAGGGGCAAACCGCCGCCAAGCGCGCCCTGCTGGTCGCGGCGGCGGGCTCGCACAACCTGCTGTTCACCGGGCCTCCGGGTACCGGCAAGACCCTGCTGGCCAGCCGCCTGCCCGGCCTGCTGCCACCGCTGGACGAACAGGAGGCCCTGGAAGTCGCCGCCATCCAGTCGGTCGCCAGCCACACACCGCTGCAGGCCTGGCCGCAGCGGCCGTTTCGCAACCCCCATCACAGTGCCTCCGGCCCGGCACTGGTCGGCGGCGGCAGTCGCCCGCAACCCGGCGAAATCACCCTGGCCCATCAGGGCGTTTTATTTTTGGACGAACTGCCCGAGTTCGACCGCAAGGTGCTCGAGGTTTTACGCGAGCCCCTGGAAAGCGGGCAGATCGTCATCGCCCGGGCCCGCGACAAGGTGCGCTTCCCCGCCCGCTTCCAACTGGTCGCGGCGATGAATCCATGCCCTTGCGGCTTTCTCGGCGACCCCAGCGGTCGCTGCCGCTGCAGCCCCGAGCAGATTCAGCGCTACCGCGGCAAGCTTTCCGGGCCGTTGCTCGACCGTATCGACCTGCACATCAGCGTGACGCGCGAAACCACCGCCCTGCATGTGCCCCCCGAGGACGGTGCCGATACGGCGACCAGCGCGGCCCTGGTCGCCCGCGCCCGGCAACGCCAACTGCAGCGCCAGGGCGTGGCCAATGCCTTCCTCGACCTGCCTGGGCTGCGCCAGCATTGCGGCCTGACCAGTGTCGATCAAGGCTGGCTGGAGAGCGCCTGCGAACGCCTCGGCCTGTCCCTGCGCGCGGCGCACCGGGTGCTCAAGGTGGCACGCACCCTGGCCGACCTGGAGGGGGTTGAAGCGATAGCGCGCCAGCACCTGGCCGAGGCCCTGCAATACCGCGGCAGCCCGCACGGCTGAGACGCCGCGCTCAAGCGATGCGCGCAACCTGCGGCAAACGCATCGCTGCCACTTCCGCCAGCAGAAAATCGCGCAGCCGGTGAAAACGCTCCTGAGCTCGGCGCGCCTTGGGCCAGACCAGGTAATAGCTGCTGCCGCTGGGCACGGCAGTCGGCCAGGGCAGGCCGAGGCGGCCCTGCTCGACATCCTCGGCGACCATCACCAGATCGCCGATCGACACACCGTAGCCGCGCGCGGCGGCGAGCATGCCCAGCTCCAGAGTATCGAACACCTGGCCACCCTTGATCGGCACCTGCTCGAGCAGATTCATGGCCTGCAGCCACTGTCGCCAGTCGCGCCGATCCGGCGTCGGATGCAGCAGTTCGGCGCCCTGCAGCCGCGCTAAATCCCACGGCCCTGCGGAGGCCGCCTCGGGCGCGCACACCGGAATCAGCCATTCGCCAAACAGTTCGACACTGTCCCAGTCCTCGGGAAAATCACCACTGCCGAGCAACACCGCGCAGTCGAACGGCTCATGCAGAAAGTCCACCTTGTCGACGTCCATCCAGGCACTGGTCAGTTGCACTTCGATGTCGCTGTGTTGCAGGCGAAAGCGCGACAGCCGCGCCAGTAGCCAACGCATGGTCAGGGTCGAAGGCGCCTTCAGCCGGAGCGTCGCATCGTCGGCCTGCAAGCTGCCGCAGGCGCGCGCCAAGGCATCGAAGCCATCGCGCAAGCCGGGCAACAACATGCGCGCCGACTCGGTCAACTGCAGGCTACGCCCGCGACGCTCGAACAAGCGACAGGCGAAGTGCTCCTCCAGGGTGCGTACGTGGCGGCTCACCGCGCTCTGGGTGATGGACAACTCGTCCGCCGCCCGGGTGAACGAGCAGTGCCGCGCCGCGGCTTCGAAGGCGCGCAGGGCATAGAGCGCTGGCAGCTGCCGCTTCATTGAGCGTTATCCATGAGTATTAATCACGTCTGGCATCGTTTTTTTCCCTTTGTGCGGATTCCACGAACCGCAAAGAATAGCGCTACTTTCCGCTCGTTGAGAAACATCGGGCACGCTGCATAACTGAGTCAAACTCATCATGACATCGACCCTTCGCGACGAATTCAACGCCATCCTGCGCCTGGCCGGCCCGCTGATCGCCGCCCAGCTGGCGCACGTGCTCATGGTCTTCACCGACACCGTGATGATGGGCCTGCTCGGCCCCGAGGCGCTGGCCGGCGGCGGATTGGGCGCGGCGAGCTATTCCTTCGTGTCGATCTTCTGCGTCGGGGTGATCGCCG
>JBFKAF010000426.1:0-3598 GCA_041621735.1 Pseudomonas sp. | reverse complement strand
GCGCCCGCTGGCCGGGCGCGGCAGCGAGTAGAAACGCTCGCACAGGCGCGGCAGGGCGTAGTCGGGAATAGGCTCAGCCTGATTGAATACGCGGACTTCGATCTGCTCGCCTGTGGCGCTGGCGGCAAAGCGGATCAGGCCGCCCGCCGGGGTGAAGTCGAGGGCGTTCTCCAGCAGATTACTCAGGGCCTGACGCAGCAGAAAACGTTCGCCACGGACCGACGCGCCCTGAGGAATCAGGTTTTCGACCCGCAAGCCGGCGCGCTGAATACGCGCCAGTTGCCCCAGCAGCAGTGACTCGACCAGCGGCTGCAGCGGCACTACCAGCCGCTCCTCCAGGCCCTGGCGCTGTTCGACCTGGGCCAGGTGCAGCAGGCGCTCGATGAGTTGCTGCAGGCGCGCGCTTTCCTGCGCGATATTGCCGACGAAACGCTGCCGCTGCTCTTCCGGCATGGCGCCAGCGAGCAGTTCGGCGGCGCCGCGAATGGCCGCCAGCGGGCTCTTCAGCTCATGGGTCAGGCTGTGCACGTAGCGTTCGACGTAGGCCTTGCCCTCCAGTTCGGTGCGCATGCGCTCGACCGCCTCGGCCAGGTGCGTCAGCTCGCCGCCGCTGAGGGCCGGCAATTCGGCGCGCTGCCCGGCACTCACCGCCTGGGCATAGCGGGTCAGGCGCCGCAACGAGGCACTCAGCCACCAGGACAGCACGCCGCCGAGCAGCAGACCGAGGCCGATCAAAGCGCCACCGAGCCACGCCAGGCGCCGCTGCGAACGCTCGATATAGGGCTGCAAGGTGCGATTGGGCTTGGCCACCGAGACCACGCCGATAATCCGCTGGCCTTGCATGATCGGCGCCGCCACGTACATCACCGAGGAATCCTCATCGTTCGGCTCCTCGCGGGTCGAGCGCGCGCCGTACTCGCCGCGCAGGGTGCGGTAGACATCGTTCCAGCGTGAGTAGTCCTGGCCCACGGCGGCGCCGCTGGAGTCGAGCAGGACGATGCCCTGGGCATCGGTGACGTAGATGCGGTGGTTGACCTGGGTCTTCTGCACGCCCCAGATCTCGGCCTGCGGCTGGCGTTGGCCATAGGCCTTGAGCAGCTCGGGCAGACGACTCTGCGCCAGGCGGCCAGCCTCTAGGTCATCGCGGAGGATTTCCGCCAGCAGGTTGGCGGTATCCACCAGGGTTTCCTCGGTGGACTGACGCACACCGGGGCGGATCTCGTCCATCACCGTGCTCAGCACGAACCAGCCGGCCAGGCCGACGAAGAGGAAATACACCAGGAAAATCCGCACGCCCAGCGGCATTACACCAGCCTCAGGCTGTAGCCCAGGCCGCGATGGGTCTGGATCGGCTCGGCATCGGCGGCCACCGCGCGCAACTTGGCGCGCAGGCTCTTGATGTGGCTGTCGATATTGCGCTCATAACCGACATCGGCGGCCAGCCCCAGGCCGTCCAGCAATTGCTCGCGGCTGAACACCCGCTCGGGCTGGGCGAGCAGGGTTTGCAACAGGCGAAACTCATGGCGGGTGAGGCCGAGCAACTGGCCGTGGTAGTGGATCTGCACCCGCTCGCCATCCAGCCGGAAGGGCCCACTCGGTTCGACCACGGGGGCGGCGCGCGGCGCCACGCGCTTGAGGATGGCCTTGACCCGCGCCGCCACTTCGCGCGGGCTGAAGGGTTTGACCACATAGTCGTCGGCACCGATCTCCAGGCCCACCACCCGATCGATCTCGCCATCGCGCGCGGTGAGGAAGATCACCGGCACCTCGGAAAAGCGCCGCAGGCGTTTACAGGCCTCGAAACCGCTGATATCCGGCAGGCCGACGTCAAGAATCAGCAGGTCCACCGACTGCTGCTGCAGGTAGTCGAGACCGGCTTGCGCCAACGTCAGCCAATGGGTGCTGAAGCCCTCGGCCTGCAGGGCGTAGATCAGCGTGTCGGCAATCGCGGCTTCGTCTTCGACTATCAATATGTGCGGCATGGGCATCCTGCGGGTGAGCGGCTCGCCGGGAAGCCTGCGGCAGGCCGTTCGCAGCGTCAAGGTTGGCCGGCGCAGGGGAGGCGCAGACAAACGTAGCCTGGATGAAATCCAGAAAGTCAGCCGTACGACTGCCCATCAGCCCCGGATTGCATCCGGGCTACGGCTGCTCAAATCCAGCGATCGTGGGTGGGTTAGCTGCACATTCGGACATGCGCCTAACCCACCTCATGTGCTCCATCAGGCTGTTAGCCCAATTGGAAGCGCCCGGTATTTTGCGCCAGCCCCTCGCTGCCTCGGCGCAATTGCTCGGCGGCGTCACTGACCGCCTTGGCGCCATCGAGCAGGTGACTGGCGCTCTGATCGACCTGCTGGATATTGCCGCTGACCTCATCGGCGGTCGCCGCCTGTTGTTCGGCGGCGGTGGCGATCTGCGCCAGGCGATCGCTGACCCGCTGCACTGACTCGACGATGCCGGCCAGGTCCTCGCCCATCGCCAGCACGCTGCCGACATCGCCCTCGGCCTGGCTGACCGCCTCTTCCATCAGACTCACGGACTGGCCGACCACCTTGTGCAGGTCGGCGACGGTCTGGGCGATTTCCGCGGTGGAGTTCTGCGTGCGCTGCGACAGGCTGCGCACTTCGTCGGCGACCACGGCAAAGCCGCGACCCTGCTCGCCGGCACGCGCCGCCTCGATGGCGGCGTTGAGCGCCAGCAGGTTGGTCTGCTCGGCAATGCCCTTGATCACATCGACCACCCGGGTGATCTGTTCGGTCTGCACGCGCAACTGTTGCAAGGTGGCCGCGCTATCGCCCAAGCGACTGCTCAGCTGGCGCATGCTGGCGCTGGTACGCACGCTGCGCTGGTTGCTCTGGCTGGCGATTTCACGGGTCTGCCCGGCTTCCACAGCGGCCTGCTCGCAGCTTTGCGCGACGCTCTGCGCGGTAGCGGCCATTTGCGTGGCGGCGGTAGCGATCTGGCTCATCTGCGCCTGCTGCTGCTCCACCTCGTTCAGCGTCTCACTGGCCTGAGCTCCCAGGGTTTGCACGGTACCATCGAGTTGCTGGCTTTCCTGGTTGACCCCGAGCATCGAGCCGCGCAGCTGCTCGACCGCGGTATTCAGGGCGCTGGCGATAGCCGCCAGATCATCCTCGCCGTGCACCTGCATGCGTACCCGCAGGTCGCCATCGCGCAGGCCCTGAGCCGCCGCGATGATGCCGGCGGTGCTACGGCTGATCGACGCATTGAGGCACAACAACACATACAGGGCCAACAGGGTGAGCACGGCAAAGGCGCCGATCACCTTGGTCATATCCAGTACCCGGTTGTGCCGATAGTCGCCCAGGCTCAGGGCGAATTGCTGGTACAGCGCGTGCTGCAGCGCGCGCAGTTTTCCGCCCAGGGCTTCGGTACGCTGAATCAACTGTTGCGGGCTGAGAGTCATCGGGCTGGCTTCGAACATGTCGCGGTCGATCTCGGCAAGCGCCTGTTCCAGGCCTTGCCGGGCCTCGGCAAAGGGTGCCTGAAGCTGCGTCATCACCTGGGGGGACTCTTGCGCCAAGGTAGACTGCGCCTTGCTCAATTGACTCAGCGACTCCTCCAGGCCACGGCGTAACTC
>JBFKAF010000425.1:0-3598 GCA_041621735.1 Pseudomonas sp. | reverse complement strand
TGCTCGAAGTAATCCGCCTAGGCCTGACTCTCAACCATGCCCGGGCTTTCCAGAGCTTCTACAGCCCCTGGGAGTTTTCTCAGAAGCTTCGGCAATCCGCGACTCTCCCACCTCAAACCAAGCCATTCCGAAATGACTGGGACTTGGATAAAGAACTCAAGCATCAGGCCTCTTACCTGCGGGACGACATCCGAAGGGAGCTTACTGATCTCCTCGCACATGACATCGACAACATGAGCGTCAAGGACAAGCACGCTGTCCTGCAAGCAAAGATCGCGGAAATCCGTACACGTGTCCTCGAGCAGGAGACCGAAACTCTTGGCGTATGGGTCGCGGCCCTCGCCTCCCTGGAAAAGCGGGAGGGCGAGTAATGGACAAGCAGAAGGTCCTCAACAAAGTGACCAAGCTCATGGCGCTGGCCAACTCGAAGGGAGCAGCCCCCAACGAGGTGGAAACCGCGCTCCGCCAAGCGCGCAGCCTGATGAAGCAGTACAACCTGGAGATCATCGAGGTTGCAGCTCACGCTGTCGATGAGGCGAGTGTGGTCACCAACACCCGCCGCGCCCCCCAAGACTGGCTGCACACACTGGCATCAATCTGCGCGACCGCCTTCGACTGCAGCCACCTTGCCTATTTCAACCCCCTGTGGGGCTGGTCGTTCAAGTTTCTCGGCAAGGGCATTTCCCCAGAACTGGCGGCTTACGCCTACTCCACCCTTCACCACCAGCTGGTCGCCGCTCGCCGTGATCATGTTGCCCAACAGAAGCGCTGCCAGCTGAAGACCAAGCGTCGGCGGGGCCAGTTGTTCGCTGAAGGTTGGCTAAGGGCCATTTCCTCCAAGGTTGCCCAGTTCGCCGACGGCATGGACGAAACGACCCGGGAGGAGATCAAGGCCTATCTGGAGATCCATCACCCCCAGTTGAAGGAAATCACCATCGAACCGCTGAAGGCCAAAGGTCACGACAGCGGATCGCTTCGTGCCGGCTGGGACCAGGGCAAAAAAGCGAACCTGCATCGCGGTGTCGCACAAGAACGCCAAGCGTCCCTGGCCTATGGAGGTGGCCAATGATGCATCTCGACCTCTCCCCTCCTCATTCGGTGGAGGCTGAACAAGGTGTCCTGGGCGGCCTGATGCTGGATAACAACACCTGGGATCTCATAGGGGACCAACTGCTTGCCGAGGACTTCTTCCGCCACGAGCACAAGATGATCTTCCAGGCTGTTGCCGGCCTCGCGACGAAAGGCCACCCGTTCGACATAGTCACGTTAGGCGAGGCGCTGGCTGAGCCGGCAGAGGTCGGGGGCCTGCCCTACCTCGTCGAACTGGCCAAGAACACCCCCTCGGTGGCCAACATCGAGCATTACGCCAACATCGTGCGCAATCGTTCGCATCTACGTCGCTTGATGTCTCTGGGCTACCTCTGCTCCAGAGAAGCATCCGATCAGCAGGCGGACGCGTTCGAAGTCCAGGAGTCCGTCGAGCAAAAGCTGTTCGCCCTTGGCCAAGACCGCAGCGCTTCCGAGTTCATCAACCTCACCCAATGCATCACGAATGTCATCGAGAAGATCGATGAGCACTTCAACGGCAATGTGACGGTGACAGGTGTGGCATCCGGCCTGGGCGACCTGGATGAGCTGACCGCAGGCTTCCAACCTGCCGACCTGATCATCCTAGGTGCTCGACCGTCGATGGGTAAAACGTCCTTGGCCCTTAACTTCGTGGATACAGCCCTGCAGAACAAGCCCCAGGAAACCGTTCAGGTTTACAGCCTGGAAATGCCGGCTGAAGCGCTGATCTACCGCTTGATGGCCATTCTGGGTCACCTCGATCTCGGCAAGCTGCTGAAAGGCCGTCTGGATGATGACGACTGGCCGCGGTTGACTGCGGCTGTCGCACGGATGCACGGCTACGGCGATCGCCTAGTCATCGACGACTCCTCCGGCCTGACGCCAACAGCCATACGGGCCAAGGCTCGCCGCGCTGCGCGCCGGTTCGGCAAGCCCGCTCTGATCCTGGTCGACTACCTGCAGTTGATGCGCTGCCCCGGGCAGGAGAACCGGGCCAACGAGATCAGCGAGATCTCGCGTGCCCTGAAGGCCTTGGCCAAGGAGATGAACTGCCCCGTCGTCGCCCTCTCCCAGTTGAACCGGGACCTGGAGCGCCGCCCGAACAAGCGCCCCATCAACGCGGATCTCCGTGACAGCGGCGCCATCGAACAGGACGCCGACGTGATCATGTTCGTCTACCGCGACGAGGTCTACCACCCAGAGACCGAGTTCAAGGGCATCGCCGAAATCATCATCGGTAAGCACCGCAACGGCCCCACTGGGACGGTGCGCACCGCCTTCATTCCTCACCAGACCCGCTTCGCAAATCTCAGTGCCAACAGCGATTGGCAAGGAGTCCATGCATGACCACCACCGCCCTAACACCGCTGACGCACCATTGCCGCAATTGCGATGCCCACCATCCGCGCCATCAGGTTCGCCAGTGCATTCCTGCCGAGAACACGCCTGAAGGTGAGGTCGAGGTGCTGGTCTGCCCGATTTGCGGTAGCTACGACCTCGAGCAGCTGCAGGAGGTCGATCGTGCACAGTAGCGCAGCCCACTTCCCGTCAATCCCAGCCAGCGTCCCTTTCGACGCTTCGGCGGTTGCCCATGCCCACCGCGTCGGCGTGAATGCCTTCGAGCTCGATGCAATCGCGCAGGTGATCAGCCGGCTGGCCCGTGACGACAGCACCGTAGTGCCGGCGAGCATGCAAGCCGACCTGACCGAACTGCAGGAGCTCGGCTACGTCGAGCTGTCTCCAACCACCAGCGGAACGGTGTCGGTCAATCTGCTTTGCCCTGGTGCTCTCCTGTCGAGTTACTTCTGGTCGGTCTGGGTGCCACGTCACCTGCTGGATCGCGCCTTGAAGGTGTCTGTTCTGCCCTACCTCGACGCCCAGTCAGAGGTGCAGCACTGCACCGTAGTGTTCCGCATTCCTGGCCCCCGCGAGGCAACCCGCGAGTTCCTGACGGACTTGAGCACGAAGTTCCCTGGCCATGAACCCGAGATCATCGCCATCCAAGTCGGCAACGGCCTGGGGGACAAGGAGCGGACGGAATGAGTACCGACCCAACTTCGCGACCAGTTGAAGCGCAATTGAATCGAAACCGACCGAATTTGGAGATTGCCATGGCCAACAAGCCGCAACGCAAAGAAGAAGAGAAGTTCGTCGTCCGCTTGCCTGCCGGCATGCGCGACCGGATAGCCATCAAAGCCCGCGTCAACTCACGTTCGATGAACGCCGAGATCGTTCATCGCCTCGAGCGGGCTACCGAGCTCGAGGTCGAGCTGGAGCGCGCGCACCAGGTCATCGACAGGCTGCTGTCCGGCTCGAAGGCAACAACTGCTGAAGCTCTGGAGTCCAGAACATGACAAAGCCCACCGTAGCCTCCCTGAAGGACAAACTACTGCAGCCCGGCTTTCAGCCGCTGTCTCCCGCAGCCCAGCGTTTCAGCGATCCGATCGCCGACACCCCGATGGTGCTGACCCTGGACGATATCCTTCCCTACGACTCGAACCCCAGGACCACCCGCAATCCGAAGTATGCG
>JBFKAF010000424.1:0-3599 GCA_041621735.1 Pseudomonas sp. | reverse complement strand
TGGCGGAAGCGTAGAGATTCGAACTCTAGGACAGTTTCCCATCGGCGGTTTTCAAGACCGCTGCCTTAAACCACTCGGCCACGCTTCCTAAGTTCCTACGGCCATGTTCATGAGCATTTTTACATCGCCCAATCTCGCCTTGGCTTGACCGAGGGCGGCAATCTTACCGGAACGCAACACACTGTCAAACTCTAAAGGTTGGCAACCTGAGTTGCTCTGTTATGATCCCCACAACCCTGATTCATGGATTTACTAGTCTTTACAGGAGTGTCGCCATGCGCGAACAAGATTACGCACTCAGTCACACGCAGGTTGAGCAGCAGGAAGTCAGCCGCGTCTTGCGCAATACCTATGGCCTGCTGGCCATCACCCTGGCCTTTAGCGGCCTGGTGGCTTATCTGGCACAACGCGCCAATGTGCCTTACCCGAACTTCTTCGTGGTGCTGATCGGCTTCTACGGTTTGTTCTTCCTGACCGCGAAGCTGCGCAATTCGCCATGGGGCCTGGTTTCCACCCTCGCGCTGACCGGTTTCATGGGTTACACCCTCGGGCCGATTCTCAACCGCTACATGGGCATGTCCAACGGTGCCGAAGTAGTTAGCTCGGCCTTCACCATGACCGCGCTGGTATTTTGTGGTTTGTCCGCCTACGTGCTGACCACCCGCAAGGACATGAGCTTCCTCAGTGGTTTCATCACTGCGGGCTTCTTCGTCCTGATCGGGGCCATGCTGGCTGGTTTCTTCTTCGAGATCAGCGGCCTGCAACTGGCGATTAGTGCTGGTTTCGTGCTGTTTTCCTCGGCTTGTATCCTCTACCAGACCAGCGAGATCATCCACGGCGGCGAGCGCAACTACATCATGGCGACCATCAGCCTGTATGTGTCGATCTATAACCTGTTCGTCAGCCTGCTGCAGATTTTCGGCATCATGGGCAGCGACGACTGATAGCTCGCGATAACCTGAAAGCCCGCTTCGGCGGGCTTTTTCATGCCTGCGGGGAGCATCTTGCGCGCTGAGGCATTATCATTCCGCCAGATATCCTCGCTGGACCCGCTATGAAATTCGCCATTGCCCTCTTCTCCGCACCGCATGCGCCCTCCTCGCGTCGCGCCCTGCGCTTCGCCCAGGCTGCCTTGGCTGGTGGCCATGAGATAGTGCGGCTGTTTTTCTATCAAGAAGGCGTACACAGCGCCTCAAGCAATGTCGTCACCCCGCAAGACGAGCCGGATATATCCGGCGAGTGGCGCGACTTCGTGCGCGAACAACAGCTGGACGGCGTGGTGTGCATTGCCGCCGCGCTGCGCCGTGGCGTGCTGAATGCCGAGGAGTCTCAGCGTTACGACCGCCCTGCCGCCAACCTGGACGATCCCTGGGCGCTATCGGGCCTCGGTCAACTGCATGAGGCGGCGCAAATTGCGGATCGCCTGGTGTGTTTTGGAGGGCCTTGAGATGAATAAATCGCTGCTGATCATCAGCCGTCAAGCCCCCTGGTCAGGCCCTGGCGCGCGCGAGGCGCTGGACATCGCCCTTGCCGGCGGCGCCTTTGACTTGCCCATCGGCATGCTGTTTCTCGACGATGGGGTGTTTCAGTTGAGCGCTGTGCAGCAACCCAAAGCCCTGCAGCAAAAAGACCTGGGCGCTAACTTGCAGGCGCTGCCAATGTTCGGCGTGGAGTCGCTGTATGCCTCCGCTCGCAGCCTGCAAGAGCGCGGTTTGACCGAGCAAGCCCTGACGCTTGCCGCCGAGGCGCTGGATGATGCTGCCCTCGCCGCCCTTATCGACCGCTATGACCAGGTGATCACCCTCTGATGGCCACGTTGCATGTGCTTTCTCATTCCCCCTTTAGCGACAGCCGCTTGAGCAGTTGCCTGCGTCTGCTGGGCGCCAATGATGGCCTGCTGCTTAGCGGTGATGCGGTCTACGCCCTGCAGCCCGGGAGCGCGCAGTGCCAGGCCCTGGAGCTGATACCAGAGAGCATTGGCCTGTTCGCCCTGGACGAAGACCTGGGCGCGCGCGCCATCAGCGCCCCGCAGCGGGTACAGGTGGTCGACTACCCAGGATTTGTCGAGCTCAGCTGCCGCTTCGACAAGGTCAACAGCTGGCTATGACTCAGTTGATCGTCGACGGCCGCAGCATTGCACTGGATAAAGACGGCTATCTGGTGACTCTCGATGATTGGGACGAAGCCGTAGCTGCCGCCCTGGCGCAGCAGGAAACCCTGCATCTGAGCGCCGAACACTGGGAAATTCTGCAACTGTTACGGGCGTTCTACCGCGAGTTCCAGTTGTCGCCGGCCAACCGCCCCCTGATCAAGTACGTGGCCCTCAAGCTCGGCCCGGAAAAAGGCAACAGCCTGCACCTCAATCGCTTGTTCAATGGCACTCCCGCCAAGCTCGCCGCCAAGCTGGCGGGTCTGCCCAAACCGACGAATTGCCTATGAACCTTGTCACGCCTCCGGAACACCCTTTCGCTCAGTTCGTGCGCATCCTCGGCAAAGGCAAGCGCGGCGCGCGCAACCTTACGCGCGCAGAAGCCCGTGAAGCCATGGGCCTGCTGCTCGACGATAAGGTCGAGGACACCCAGCTCGGCGCCTTCCTGATGCTGCTGCGGCACAAGGAGGAAAGCGCCGAGGAGATGGCTGGTTTTGCCGAAGCGGTGCGCGAGCGCCTGCAGGCGCCGCCGATAGCCGTCGATCTCGATTGGCCCAGCTATGCCGGCAAGAAGCGCCACCTGCCCTGGTTTCTGTTGGCCGCCAAAGCCCTGGCGCAGAGCGGCGTGCGCATTTTGCTGCACGGCGGCGGCGCGCATACCGCCGGACGCCTGTACAGCGAACAGGTGCTCGGGCAACTGAGCATTCCGCTGTGCCGCAGCTGGAGCGAAGTCGAACGGGCATTGCAGCAACAACAATTGGCTTTTATCCCGCTGGGCGACTGGATGCCGCAGCTGCAACGGATGATCGACCTGCGCAACACCCTCGGCCTGCGCTCGCCGATCCACTCGCTGACCCGGATTCTCAACCCCTTGTCGGCACGCTGCGGCCTGCAAAGCATCTTCCACCCGGGCTACCAGGCGGTGCACCGCGAGGCCAGCCAGCTGCTCGGCGATACCGCCATAGTGATCAAGGGCGAAGGTGGCGAGATCGAAATCAATCCGGATGCCACCAGCCATCTCTACGGTACGGCGAATGGAGAAAACTGGGACGAAGACTGGCCACCACTGTCGCCGCAACGCCACGTCAAGCCCGAGTCGCTGAACCCTGAGCACCTGCAGGCATTCTGGCGTGGCGAAGTCGCGGACGCTTACGGCCAGCTCGCGGTGCTGAGCAGCATGGCGCTAGCGTTACGCGCTCTTGGCACACCGCGAGATGAGGCATTCAGCCGAGCGCAACAGTGCTGGGATGCGCGCGACATATCGAAATAGTCGAGGTTAGCGGGCAGTTTTTTGCCGTTTTCAATCGACCTACTCTGGTTAGACTGAGCCCCTTAAGCCGTACAGCTAAAGGAGTCGGGTAATGGGATTGTTGGTCGAGGGGCAGTGGCGAGATCAGTGGTATGACACCGCCGAGGACGGTCGTTTCCAGCGCGAGAACGCGCAACGACG
>JBFKAF010000423.1:0-3613 GCA_041621735.1 Pseudomonas sp. | reverse complement strand
GGCGGAAGGTGGTCAGCTTGCCGCCGGCCAGGGTCACGCAACCCGGCTCGACCCACAGCGCGTGCTCGCGCTTCTCGTCCGAGGGCTCGCGGCCCGTGGCGCCAGCGCTGACCACCGGGCGCACCCCGGCCCAGGTCGACAGCACGTCGCCGGCCTGAATCTGCGCAGTGGGGAACTGCTGAGCGCAGGCGGCCAGCAGATAGTCCAGCTCCGCGGCGCTGATGCGGGCGTCCCGATCCAGCGACTCGGGATGATCCAGGTCGGTGGTGCCCACCACCGTGGCACCTTCCCAGGGGAAGACGAACACCGGGCGCCGATCCGCGCCGTGCATGAAGCTGAAGGCATGCGCCACCGGCAGGCGCCAGGCTGGCAGCAGCAGGTGGCTGCCACGCAGCGGACGGATAGGCTGAACGCTGCCCTTGGGCCGCAAGCGATCGGCCCAGGCCCCGGTGGCTTGCGCCACGGCCCGGCTACGGAAGCTGAAGCGCTGGCCGCTTTCACTGTCCTCGACCCACAGGCCCACCACCCGCCCCTCTTCGCGCAGCAGCTCGAGCACCTTCAGGCCATTCAGCGCCTCGCCGCCGTCGCCGCGCGCCTCAGCGAGCACGCGCATGACCAGGCGGGCGTCGTCGGTGACCGCATCGAAGAAGCGCGTGCCGCCGAGCAGCCCCTCCTCCTTCAACCCCGGCGCCAAGTAGCGCAATTGCTGCAGCGGGTAGTAGAGGTGATTGCGCTTGCCGGCCAGGGCGTCGTAAACCGCCAGCAGGCCGCCGAACAGCTTTGGTCCGGGAAATCCGCCGCGGTAATGCGCCAGCAGGAAACTCAGCGGCTCGACCAGCCCCGGCGCCTCCTGCAGCAAGCGCTCACGCTCGCGCACCGAGTCGCGGGTCAGCTTCAGTTGGCCCTTGGCGATATAACGCAGGCCGCCATGAACCATCTTCGACGAGCGGCTGGAGGTGCCCCAGGCGAAGTCGCGCTGTTCCAGCAGCAGGCACTTCCAGCCGCGCCGCGCGGCCTCGCGGAGGATGCCGGCGCCACTGATGCCGCCGCCCACCACGATCAGGTCCCAGTCGCGCGCCGCCAGTTCCGGCAGCGCCTGTGCGCGCCAGGCGGCATTCCAGGGCTGCATGCTCATTGCTCGAGCAACACGCCGGGCGCCAGGCGCTGGTCGGGGTCGAAATGCACGCTCAAGGCCTTGAGCGCCGCCATGCCCAGCGCGCCCTTCTCCACCGGCAGGTAAGGCGCGTGGTCGCGGCCGACGCCGTGCTGGTGGCTGATGGTGCCGCGATTCTCGGCGATGGTCCGGCACGCCACATGCTTGAGCTGTTGCCAGCGCGCCAGGGTCTGCGCATAGCTGGCGCCCGGACGGAACAGGTAGGTGGTGTAGATGCTCGAACCTTCGCCGTACACGTGGGACAGGTGGGTGAACACATGCACCCGCTCGCCCTCTGCGGCCAGGCCGTCACGCAGGCTGGCTTCGAGCTTGTTCAGCAGGCTGTCGACGTTGCACCAGTCGGTGGCGGTCTCCAGGGTGTCCACCGCGTAACCGGCAGTCCACAGCCCGTGACGCAGATAAGGGAAGCGAAAACGGTTTTCCGCCCATTTCTTACCCAGCAGGGTGCCGCTGAACACTCCGCCGAAACCTTTCAATAACTTCTTCGCCTGCTTCAGCGACGCGGCGTTCTGCACCCGGCTGCCGGTGACGCCGAAGGTCAGCATGCACTTGCCGTCGCCCGCGCCGCGCAGGGCCAGGTATTTCTCCAGCCAGGCGATCTGTTGCGGATGGCCGGCCAAGGCCAGCTGGGTCTCGGTTTCGATGGCATTGGACAGGCGCAACATGGACAGCGGCACCCGCGCCTGCACCAGCTGGCGAATGCCCAACAGCGCCCGCTGCCAGTTGGGCAGGAACACCGAGTAGAAACGTTCCTGCTCGGCCAGGCGAGTGATGCGTACCTTGACCTCGGAGATGATGCCGAAGCGCCCTTCCGAGCCGAGCATCACTTCGCGCAGATCCGGGCCGGCGGCCGAGGCCGGGAAGGTCGGAAGCTCCAGGGTGCCGGCGAAGGTCTCCACCGAGCCGCCGGCAAACAACTGCTCGATACGCCCGTAACGCAACGACTGCTGGCCGCTGGAACGGCTGGCGACCCAGCCGCCCAGGGTCGACAGCTCCCAGGACTGCGGAAAGTGGCCGAGGGTGTAGCCACGCGCGCGCAGTTGGCTCTCCACCTGCGGGCCATTGGCACCGGGACCGAAGGTAGCGATCAGGCTGTCCTCATCGAGCTCGACCAGCTTGTTCATGCGCTCCAGCGACAGGGTCAGCACCGGCCGGCTGCTCGCCTGCGGATTGATGTGGCCGGCCACCGAAGTGCCGCCGCCATAGGGAATCAGGATCACGTCGTGTTCACTGGCCCAGGCCAGCAGCTCGCGGATCTGCTCGGCGCTTTCCGGGTAGGCGACGCCATCGGGGAACACGCCAAACTCGCCGGAGCGCATGGCCAACCAGTCCGGCAGGCTCTGGCCACGGGCATGACGCACACGATCCTCGGCAGCAAGGGTGAACAGTGCATGCGCCGGCAGACGTGAAGTCGGCACCTGGGCCAGCACCTGCTCGAGGCTGGCATCGGCAAGCACCTGGCCCGGCCCCACCCGCTCGGCGAGAAAGGCCGCACCATGCGCCGGCAGTTCTACCACGGTCGCCTCATCGCCCCAGCCGTTCCAACGTCGCATCCGCCTCTCCCGAGATATTCCGATCACAGTCATTGACTGCCTATACTAGCCAGCCCCCTGCGGGCGTCACTGTCGAAACGGGACAGGCCTTATCGCCAATCAAGCCATTATTAAGAGCCTGTTCACGATCGTAGCGAGCGAAGGTCAGGCAAGGCAAACATGGCTGAGGACGCGGAGTTTACGAGCTGTAAATGAGCAGTCCGAAGCCATTTTTAACGCAGCATCACCGAGCGCAGCAGAGCGTGAAGAGGCTCTAAGAAAACACCATGGAAAACCTCGGCTACACCTCAGTCCCCGCCCTGCTCAAGTACCTGCGCCACGCCGAACACCTCGGCCTGGATGTCGAGCAGGCACTGACGGCCGCAGGCATCCAGAGCGAGGACCTCAGCGACAACGGCAAGCGCATCCCCAGCGAAACCCACGAACGCCTGCTCGAGCACTTGCTGCGGGTCTCCGGCGACCCGCTGTTCGGCCTGCATAGCGCCCGTTTCGTGCAGCCGGGTTCCTGGAGCGTGCTCGGTTATATCACCATGAACTGCGCCACCCTGGGCGAAGCCATGGGCCGTATCGTGCCCTACGAAAAGCTGGTAGGCGACATGGGCGTGAGCCGGATCGAGGCGCAGGCCGATCGGGTGCACTTGATCTGGACCTGCCGTCATCAAGCTGCGGAGATCCGCCGGCACATGGTGGAGAACGTGCTGGCCTCCTGGCTACTCTATGCGCGCTGGATCGCCGACATGGACCGCTCGCCGCGCGAAGTGTGGTTCGAGCATGCGCAACCGGCTGGAGTGGACGACGCTGAATACGAAGCGGTGTTTGGCTGCCCGATCCGCTTCGCGCAGCCGTGCAACGCGCTGATCGTGCCGCAGGAGTACCTTGGCCTGGC
>JBFKAF010000422.1:0-3640 GCA_041621735.1 Pseudomonas sp. | reverse complement strand
CTGCTGCTGCCGATCATGGTCGCGTCTGGCTTGTTCGATGACCAAGCGGAATTCGCCGAAATCGCCCAAGACCGCGACCTGGTAGACAGCATGGCCGAACAGATCCCCGAACTGCTCACCGCCTTGTTCCTGCTCTGCCACGCCCCGGAAGAAAAGCCAGCCCTGCTCAAACCACGCCACCACTAGCCCCACGTCATCGCCATGGTGCGAGACATTCAAGAGCATCGTAATCCGGCCATTCGCTACGCCCTGCTGACCCTGGGTTGGCTGAGCGTGGCACTGGGGGTGATCGGAATTTTCCTCCCGGTACTGCCCACCACCCCCTTCCTTCTGCTGGCCGCAGCCTGCTTCGTGCGCAGTTCGAGGTCGTTCTACCTGTGGCTGATCCACCACCGCCAGCTAGGCCCGTGGATTCGCGATTACCTCGAGGGCCAGGGCATCCCCCTCAAGGCCAAGGTCTACAGCATCGCCCTGATGTGGCTGAGCATCGGCCTGTCCTGCTACCTGGTGGCGCTGCCCTGGGCACACCTGTTCATGCTCAGCAGCGCGCTACTGGTGACCCTGTACATCCTCAGGCAGAAGACCCTGCCCACTAGACGCTGACACTTGTAGCTCCCGGTTTCTGCTTCCCAGGTCCCCGCTCAGTATGCAGCCGCTGCCCTAGCGTTCCCCTGCACTACGGCAAAACCGTCAGGCGCCGCCTAGACTCTGTGCATCTTCAACGGAGATACGGCATATGCAGCCATGGCAGCGCCTTGCTGGGTGCCGGCAGCGCCTGCAAGGGCCGGCGCTGTCGCTGTGCCTGCTGCTTGGCAGTTGGTTCGGGTGGGATGCCAGCTGGGCCAGCTGGGACTTCGCGCTGATCCTACGCAAGGCCGAAACCCGCTACGGCGCCCTCGGCGCGGCCAAGCAGCGGATTATGCAATGGGATGCGTTGATCACCAGCAGCACCGGCCTGCCTGAGCGCGAGCAACTCAGGCGGGTGAACGATTTCTTCAACCGCCAGCTGCGCTTCATCGATGATCGCCAGATCTGGCAACAAAACGACTATTGGGCCACGCCGATCGAGGCGCTGGTCAAAGGCGCGGGCGATTGTGAGGACTACTCCATCGCCAAGTACTTCACCCTGCGCCGCCTCGGCCTGCCCAGCGACAAGCTGCGCATCACCTATGTCAAAGCGCTGCAGTTGAATCAGGCGCACATGGTGCTGGGCTATTACCCCAGCCCGACCGCCGAACCCTGGGTGCTGGATAACCTGGTCAACGATATCCAGCCGGCCTCACAACGCCGCGACCTGCTCCCGGTGTATGCCTTCAATGCCGAAGGGGTGTATTTCCCGGGATCGAGCAGCAAAAAAGGCGACAGCAAGAAAATCTCTCATTGGCAGGACCTACTGAGAAAAATGCGCATGGAGGGCTTCGTCATCGACGAAGGCTAGGAGAACACTATGTCCCTACTCAAACAGTTATTTCTCGCCATCTGCCTGTTTCTGGTGGTGGCCTTTAGCGGCAGCTTCATCGTCAGCCTGGAGACTTCCCGCGAGCAGCTGATCAGCCAATTGCGCTCTCACGCGCAAGACGCCGCCACCGCCCTCGGCTTGTCGATGACGCCCCATGTGGATGATCCGGCGATGCTCGAACTGCTGGTCAACTCGATCTTCGACAGCGGCTACTTCGCCAGTATTCGGGTGGTGCGCATCGCCGACCAACAACCGCTGTTCGAGCGCAACAACAGCACAGTCGAGGAGTCCGTGCCCGGCTGGTTCGCCGAGCTGGTCGACCTCAAGGCCCAGGGCGGCGATGCGCTGGTTATGCGTGGTTGGGAACAGGCCGCCCGGGTCGAGGTGCTCAGTCACCCGCAATTCGCCCTGGCCAAGCTGTGGGACGGCGCCATCGGCAGCCTGCTCTGGCTGCTGCTCTGCGGGTTGCTCAGCGCCATTCTCGGCGGCTGGCTACTGCGCACCCAGCTGCGCCCCCTGGACAGCATGGTGCAGCAGGCCCAGGCCATTACCCGCCGCGAATTCCTCACCCTGCCGCGCATACCGCGCACGCCCGAACTGAAGCGGGTGGTGCTGGCGATGAATCAGATGGTCGAGAAACTCAAGGCACTGTTCGCCGAGGAAGCCAAGCGTAGCGAGCAACTGCGCGAAGAGGCTTATCACGACCCCCTCACCGGTCTGGCCAACCGCCGCCAGTTCGAGATTCGCCTGGCCAGCCAACTGACGCTCAACGAGCATCATGCCGCAGGTTATCTACTGCTGGTGCGTATCCATGATCTCGGCGACCTCAACCAGCGCTTGGGCGGTCAACGCACCGATGCGTTGATTTGCGCCATCGGCGAACAGCTCACGCATCTTCAAGCTCAACTCGGCAAGCCGGACTGGCTGGTTGCCCGCAGTCGCGGAGGGGAATTCAGCCTGTTGGCGCCTGGGCTGTCCGCTACGGATATCGAGCGCCTGGCCGAGGGTTTGAGCGCGCACCTGGACAGCCTGCGGCAGACCGATGCTAGCGATTGTCTAGCCCTGGCGCATATCGGGATCGCCGCGTTCAGGCCTGGGGAGGACCCTAGCGCGGTGCTCGGCCGAGCCGACCAAGCCCTGACCGAGGCACAAAGCACCCCAGACAAACCCTGGCAGCGCCTAGACAATTACGCGGCCCAGCCCGACCACAGCCAACGCGACTGGCGCGACTGGATAGATACCGCGCTGAACGGCCGCCAGCTGCAACTGTTCTTTCAACCGGTAGTGTTGTGCGCCGATACGCACCAGGTTCTGCAACATAAGGTGCTGGCGCGCCTGCTCGACCCCCATGGCGAGGCCGTCGCCGCCGGGCGTTTCCTACCCTGGGTCGAGCGCCTTGGCTGGGCCGCCCGTTTCGACCTGATCATGCTCGAGCAGAGCCTGGCTCACCTGGCCCGCTATCGCCAGCCGCTGGCCCTCAGCCTGTCCGCCGCCACCCTGCGCGAACCAGAGAACCAGGCACGCTTGCTTGCCCTGCTCAGGGCGCACCCACAACACGCCAGTCTGATGACCCTCGATGTCGGCGAGCGCTACCTACCCTCACCCGCCGAGTTCGAACGCCTGAGCCGGCAGATCCGCAGTACCGGCTTCCACCTCGGCCTGCAACACTTTGGCGGGCGTTTCAGCCTGATCGGCAACCTCAGCCATCTGGGCTTGGCCTACCTGAAGATCGACAGCAGCTACATCCGCGCTATCGATAAGGAAAACGACAAGCGCCTGTTTATCGAGACCATGTTCCGTGCGACCAACAGCATCGACCTGCCGCTGATCGCCGAGATGGTGGAAACCGAGGGGGAACTTACGGTACTGAAGGAGCTCGGCATCCACTGCGTCATGGGCCGCCTGATCGGTGCTCCCGCGCCATGGCCAGCGTGAAACCCTCAATGCGGCTATTGCCTATAGGGGGCCAAGACCACGAGGAACGATAGAGGCTATCTATTGCCTCAGCAAACAAACAACAGAAAACATCAGCAGTTTAATAAGGCTATGTCCCAGTTACGTGTTGCACGCCGCTTTTGTAGGGTGGGTTAGTGGCGCTGAGCAGAGGCTGAAAATCAACTGCGGAAATTGCGCGCCGCGTAACCCACCAAGCGGTTGTCGGCTTACCTCATCTGCTGGGTT
>JBFKAF010000421.1:0-3645 GCA_041621735.1 Pseudomonas sp. | reverse complement strand
GTGGCGGTTGCCGACTATCCACAGCTCGCCGCCCTTGACCAGCGCGGCGCGGGCCTGCTGGAACATGCGCCAGGCGAGGAAGTCGCCGACCACCTGCTGCTGGTGGAACGGCGGGTTGCACAGCACCAGGTCCAGCGAGTCGGCCTCCTGCTCGGCCAGGCCGTCACCGGCGCGAATGGTCACCGGGCGTTCGCCGAGCGCCGCCTGCCAGTTCTGTGCCGCCGACTGCACCGCCATATAGGACTCGTCGACCAGGGTCAGCTGCGCCTGCGGGCTGCCCAGGGCATAGGCGATGCCCAGTACGCCATTGCCGCAGCCGAGATCGGCCACGCGGATCTGTCCCAGGTGCTTGGGCAGGTGCGGCAGGAAAGCCCGGGTGCCTATGTCCAGGCCTTCGCGGCAGAAGACGTTGGCATGGTTGAGTAGCTCGATAGGCGGTGTATCCAGGCGATAGCGGCTGGGGTAGGGCGATGTCGGCGCGGCTTTTGTCTCCGGCGTGGCCACCAGCAGGCGGGCTTTCTTCACCGCCAAGGAGGCCTGCACCGGGCCGATGTAACGTTCGAGCAGGTCGCCGGCGGCGCGCGGCAGGTGCTTGACCATGGCGGCGGCGATCACCTGGGCGCCGGGGGCCAGCTGGCCGTGCAGGCGAATCAGCTGTTCTTCGAGCAGGGCCAGGGTCTTCGGCACGCGAATCAGCACCCGGTCGAACGGCCCCTGCGCGGTTGCACTGGCCGGCACGAAGGTCACTGCGTCAATCGGCAACTGGTTACGCCCCAGGTTGATCTGCAAGGCCTGCTGGCCCAGGTAGGAGTCGCCGCTGCTGACGACCTGAGCATGACCGACCAGGCTGGCGGCCAGGGCACCGAAGCTGTCGTTGAGCAGCAGCACCCGGGTGGCGCGCGCCAGGTCTTGCTCGTGCAGATGACTCAGCAGGTACTCGTCGGCGGCATCGAAGGCCTGCAGCGGCTCGGCCTGTTGTTCGGGTTGGCGGATCAGCTCGAGCTGGGCAAAAGGCGTAACGAATATAGGCATATAGACTGCTGGTGTTTATGGGCGGCGCTTTGCGGGACACTGTGAGTGTGCCGAGAGACGATGGGAGCGAAGTATGACCGTCAGCGAAGAGAAGTTCACCCGGCAAACACTGAGCGAGGTGCGGGTCTGGTCACCGAGCCTGTTCAGCCTGCGTTGCTCGCGTGATCCCGGATTCCGCTTTCGCGCCGGACAGTTCGCCCGCCTGGGCGTGCACAAGGCCGACGGTTCCGTGGTCTGGCGCGCCTACTCGATGGTTTCGGCGCCGCACGACGAGTTTCTCGAGTTCTTCTCCATCGTCGTGCCGGGCGGTGAATTCACTTCCGAGCTGTGCCGGCTCAAGGTCGGCGATAGCCTGCTGGTGGACAAACAGGCGTTTGGTTTCCTCACCCTCGAGCGCTTCGCCACGGGGCGTGACCTCTGGCTCTTGGCCAGCGGCACCGGTCTGGCGCCGTTCCTCTCGTTGTTGCAGGACTTCGAGGCCTGGCAACGCTTCGAGCGCATCGTTCTGGTCTACAGCGCGCGCACCGCCAGCGAACTGGCCTATCAGCCCATGATCCACGGGCTCGGCCAGCTGGAACACCTGGCCGACTACGCCGACAAACTGACCTACTTGCCATTGGTCACCCGTGAGCAGGCCCCAGGCTGCTTGCATGGGCGCATCACCACCTTGCTGCAAAGTGGCGAGCTGGAGTGCGCTGCCGGTTTGGCGCTGGAACCCGAGCACTCGCGGCTGATGCTGTGCGGCAACCCGCAGATGATCGAAGACACCCGCACACTGCTGAAACGGCGCGACTTGCACCTGAGCCTGACCCGGCGGCCCGGCCAGGTGGCGGTGGAGAACTACTGGTAGTTGGCGGTACCGCGCCCATGGAAACGGCGCCCTTGAGCGCCGTTGTGGTGGCAGGGGCGTCGGCTATTTCGTTTGCTGCGCCTTGAGCAGGTCGCGGATCTCGCTGAGTAGCTGTTGATCCTGGGTCGGCGCCGCTGGTTTCGCCGGGGCGGCAGCTTCTTCGCGCTTCATCCTGTTGATCACCTTGACCCCCATGAAAATGGCGAAGGCGACGATAAGGAAGTCGAGGATGGTCTGCAGGAACTTGCCGTAATTCAGCGTCACCGCTTGAATGTCACCTTCGGCGGCCTTGAGCACGATCGCCAGGTCGGAGAAGTCCACCCCGCCGATCAGCAAACCTATTGGCGGCATGATCACGTCACCGACGAAGGAGCCGACGATCTTGCCGAAGGCCGCACCGATGATGATGCCCACGGCCATGTCGACCACGTTGCCTTTGACCGCGAAGGTCTTGAACTCACTCAACACACTCATGGCTAGCTATCCCTGATAAATGGTGACGGTGAGTGTAATTCACTGCTGCGGGCTTGCCAGTCGGGGATTCGCAATGGACTCGGTAGCCTCGGCCAGATGCGCTAGCCGCACATCGATCCGGGTTTTCCGCCAGGGAGACCGGCGGGCCGCTGGGGCGGCGCTTTCGCCAATCGATGGGCTAGTCTGATAGAAGAAACCCTCAGGAGTCTCCGTCATGCCGCTCGAATATCACCCACTGTCCCGCGAGTTTCCCGATCAGCAAAACGCTCTGCGCAGCCTGCTGCAGAGCAATGCGCATTTCAGTCGGCTGGCCGAGGAATATCAGGCGTTGGACAAGCGCATCTATGAGGCCGAAGACGGCCTGGCCAATCTGGACGACTTGGTGTTGCAAGGATTGAAGTTGCAGCGCGTGGCGCTCAAGGACGAAATCGCCGGGCTGCTCAAGACTGCTGGCGGCTGAGCGACCGCAGAGGCGAACGGCTCGGCTATCATGCCGCTTTTGTCGACGCGGGACCGGCTAGCCATACAGGCTACCAGTTGTCCCCGAACGAGGAGCGGAGATGGCCAAGGCCAAGCGTTTGTACGGCTGCACCGAGTGTGGAGCGACGTTTCCCAAGTGGGCTGGCCAGTGTGCTGAGTGCGGCGCCTGGAACACCCTGGTGGAAACCCTGCTGGAGGCCAATGCGCCGACGCCGAGCGGACGCACCGGCTGGAGCGGCCAGCAAGCGCAGGTCAAGACCCTGGCTGAAGTCAGTGTCGAACAGGTGCCGCGCTTTTCCACCGCCTCCGGCGAGCTGGACCGGGTGCTGGGGGGCGGCCTGGTGGATGGCTCGGTGGTGCTGATCGGCGGTGATCCGGGCATCGGCAAGTCGACCATCCTGCTACAGACCCTGTGCAATATCGCCGTGCGCATGCCGGCGCTGTACGTCACCGGCGAGGAGTCCCAGCAGCAGGTGGCGATGCGCGCCCGGCGCCTGGGGCTACCGGAAGACCAGCTCAAGGTGATGACCGAAACCAACATCGAAACCATCATCGCCACGGCGCGTCTGGAAAAGCCCAAGGTGATGGTGATCGACTCGATCCAGACGATTTTCACCGAGCAGCTGCAGTCGGCCCCCGGCGGCGTGGCGCAAGTGCGCGAGAGCGCCGCGCTGCTGGTGCGTTTCGCCAAGCAGAGCGGTACGGCGATCTTTCTGGTTGGCCACGTGACCAAGGAAGGCGCCTTGGCCGGCCCGCGTGTGCTCGAGCACATGGTCGACACCGTGCTGTATTTCGAGGGCGAATCCGAC
>JBFKAF010000420.1:0-3661 GCA_041621735.1 Pseudomonas sp. | reverse complement strand
TGTTGCTGCTCAAGTTCGCCGCGCTGGTGGCCATATTGCAGGCGGGCGAGGGCGCGCTGCTGCTGATGGTGCCCTGGCTGGCGCGCGGGCTGCTGCCGTTGCTGCTGCTCACCACCCCCTATGTGCGTGCCGGCGGCCTGGGGCAGGCGCTGGCCGAACACCTGCCGCGCCAGCAACTGCCCTGGCTGTTGGCGACGCATGCCGCGACGCTGCTGCTGTTCGGCTGGGCCGGCGTGCTGACGCTGCTGGTGGCCGGTGTGCTGTTTATCTGGCTGCGCCGGCTGATGCTGCAACGCCTCGGCGGCACCACCGGCGATACCGCAGGCGCCATGCTGGAGCTGGTGGAATGCGCGCTGCTGGTGGCACTGGCGCTGTGAGCGGCGCGTGACCAGCGTAGGCCGCGGCCATAACACGCCAAACAGTCGAACCTGTTTGGGACGGCTAGGTGTGATCTCTCAGTAGGTTGTTCATCCGGGGCTAGTCCGGAGTTCTGCAAGCGCGCCCCACAAATCGGCCGGCTGCATGGGACTGTTGCGCCGCAGGGATGCAGGGTGACGGCGGGCGGATGCCGCTCGGCAATCCTCTGCGTGGCAGGCCGGTGCGGCCGATTCCGCGGGCGCCGTGGGGCTTGCGAAACACCCTGGCTTGTCGCCACTGAAACTCAACGTCCTATAGCCAAAGCCTGCTGCCATGCGGGCCGAGAGTTTCCGTGCGGGCAGCTTTTTCCTAGCCAGCGACTACAAAAATCATAATTTCGCAAATCCCTGGCGCCGAACAGAATGCAGCCAACACCCCCCCACGGATAGCCGCAGCCGTAGAACAACATTGATCAGCATCAGCGGCGGCAGCCATGACCGACCTGAATCAGAGCGCCTTTCGAAGGACACCGATATGACAATTGAAAAAATACAAATAGATACGCTGGTTATTGGCGCCGGTCAGGCCGGCGTGGCCATGAGCGAACACCTGAGCAACCTCGGCGTGCCCCACCTGGTGCTGGAGCGTAAGCGCATCGCCGAAGCCTGGCGCACGGGGCGCTGGGATTCGTTGGTTGCCAACGGTCCGGCCTGGCACGACCGCTTCCCCGGTCTGGAGTTCGACGATGTCGACCCTGACGCCTTCGCCCCGAAAGAGCGGGTTGCGGACTATTTCGAAGCCTATGCGCAGAAGTTCAACGCGCCTATCCGCACCGGCGTCGACGTGCAGAAGGTGGTACGTAATGCTGGCCGCCCGGGCTTCACGGTCGAAACCTCCGAGGGGGTGATCGAGGCCAATCGCGTGGTGGTCGCCACCGGGCCTTTCCAGCGCCCCGTTGTCCCGCCGATCGCGCCTGAAGATGAGCGCCTCACCCAGATTCACTCTGCCGATTATCGCAACCCTCAGCAGTTGCCGGAGGGCGCGGTGCTGGTGGTTGGCGCCGGCTCGTCGGGCGCGCAGATCGCCGATGAACTGCAGCGTGCCGGCAAGCAGGTTTACCTCTCCGTTGGTGCGCACGACCGTCCTCCGCGCGCCTATCGCAACCGTGACTTCTGCTGGTGGCTGGGCGTGTTGGGCGAGTGGGATGCGGAGATCGCCAAGCCGGGCAAGGAGCATGTCACCATTGCCGTAAGCGGGGCCAATGGTGGTCAAACAGTGGATTTCCGCCGTCTTGCCCAGCAGGGGATGCTGCTGGTTGGCCTGACCAAAGCCTTCGATGACGGTGTAGTGACCTTTCAAGCGGACCTTGCCGACAACCTGGCTCGCGGCGATGAGAACTATCGGGCGTTGCTGGATGCGGCTGACGCCTATATCGAACGCAATGGCCTCGACCTTCCGCCTGAGCCAGAGGCCCGCGATACCTACCCGGACCCGCAATGTGTAAGCAACCCCATTCTTGAACTCGATCTGGCCGAGGCCGGCGTGACTTCGATCGTCTGGGCAACCGGCTTTACGGTCGATTACAGCTGGCTGCAGGTCAAGGCCTTCGACGAGAGCGGAAAACCGCAGCATCAGCGCGGTGTTTCCAGCGAGCCAGGCGTCTATTTCGTCGGTCTGCCCTGGTTGTCGCGCCGTGGTTCCAGCTTCATCTGGGGCGTTTGGCACGATGCCAAGCATATTGCCGACCACATCGTTAAACAGCGCACCTATCTCGCCTATCGGGACGCTTCGCAACGCCTGGCCGAGGCCGCTCGACAGGCAAGGCCCGATGCCCCAACCCCCAATTCGCACGTCCAGAAAGCCAGCCTGATGGGAGTCAGTTGATGCCTACGCATACCCGCATCCGCATGTTCAACACCAAGGAAACCTACCCCAACCAGAGCCTGGACAACGACCTGTGCCAGGCGGTGCGCGCCGGCAATACCGTGTATGTGCGCGGCCAGGTCGGCACCGACTTCGAGGGCCGCCTGGTCGGTCTCGGCGACCCGCGCGCGCAGGCCGAGCAAGCGATGAAGAACGTCAAGCAACTGCTCGAGGAAGCCGGCAGCGACCTCAGTCATATCGTCAAGACCACCACCTACCTGATCGACCCGCGCTACCGCGAGCCGGTATACCAGGAAGTCGGCAAATGGTTGAAAGGGGTATTTCCGATTTCCACCGGCCTGGTGGTCACCGCCCTCGGTCAGCCGCAGTGGCTGATGGAGATCGATGTGATCGCCGTGATCCCCGATTGACAGCTACTGCGCTCGCTCGTGACGCTTTCAGGATCTTTTGTTTAAGGAGGTTTTATGACGTTTTCCATCGTCGCTCACTGCGCCGAAACCGGTCAGCTGGGCATCGCCATCAGCTCCTCGAGTATCGCCGTGGGCGCGCGTTGCCCCTGGCTGCGCGCCGGGGTCGGTGCGGTGGCCACGCAGAACATTACCCTGCCGGCGCTTGGCCCGCAGGTCCTCGACCTGCTGGATGCCGGGCAGGCGCCCGCCGCCGCGCTGGACAAGGCGCTGAGCAGCAATGGCTGGAGCCAGTACCGCCAGGTCGCGGTGATCGACAGCCAGGGGCGCAGCGCCCTGTTCAGCGGTGCTCAGTCGCTGGGCATCAGCAACGCGCTGGCCGGCGAGCATTGCGTGGCCGCCGGCAATCTGCTGGCCGGGACTGAGGTCATCGCGGCCATGGTGGCCGCCTTCGAACAGGCCGAGGGCAGTTTGCCCGAGCGCCTGCTGGCCGCCATGCACGCCGCCGTGGCCGCCGGTGGCGAAGCCGGGCCGGTGCATTCGGCGGCGCTCGCGGTGGTCGGCGAGCTGACCTGGCCGATCGTCGACCTGCGGGTGGACTGGGCCGACGAAGACCCGATCGGCCAACTCGACCAGCTCTGGCAGGCCTATCGCCCGCAGATGCAGGACTACCTGACCCGCGCCCTCGACCCGACCGCCGCCCCCAGCTACGGCGTGCCGGGCAACGAATAGGCAGCCGAGCCGCAGGATGGGTTGAGCGCAGCGCTGCCCATCGGCCCTGTTGCTGCATCCACAAGGAGCTCCCCATGCCCACCAGCCGTGACCTGCTGGCCAAACTGATTGCCTTCAACACCGTCAGCCGCGAGTCCAACCTGGCGCTGATCGAGTTTATTCATGACTACCTCAAGGGGCTGGGGGTGGCCTGCGAGCTGGATTACAACGTCGAGCGCAGCAAGGCCAACCTGTTCGCCACTATCGGCCCTGGCGATCGTGGCGGCGTGGTGCTCTCCGGG
>JBFKAF010000419.1:0-3685 GCA_041621735.1 Pseudomonas sp. | reverse complement strand
CCAGTTGCCAGAAGCCCAAGCCAACCAACGTCGGCAGCAGCAGCAAGACCAGCAGGCTGGGCAAATAGCCAGGGCGAAAGGCACTCATGGGTATCCCCCAAAAGCCCCGGCGAAGCTGGTTATACTGCGGCTACCGCGCATTCCCCTTCCCCCGGAGTCACGCATGCTCAAGGCCGCGATCGTCCTCTTTCTCCTGGCCACCCTGGTCAGCCTGTTCAGCGGTTTATTCTTCCTGGTCAAGGACGAGGGCCGCAGTTCACGGCTGGTCAATGCACTGACCGTTCGCGTGACTCTCACGGCCATTACCGTCGGGCTGATTGCCTGGGGCTTCTACAGCGGCCAATTGAGCCCCCACGTCACCTGGTAACAGCCGAGCCCACGAATCTGGCCTGCCGCGCTCAGGCGGCAAGGTCGCGCTACAGCACATAGACAAAGGTAAACAACCCTAGCCAGACCACGTCGACGAAGTGCCAGTACCAGGCGGCGGCCTCGAAACCGAAGTGCTGGTCGGGAGTGAAATGCCCGCGCAGAATACGGATCAGCATCACCGTCAGCATGATTGCGCCCAAGGTGACGTGCGCGCCGTGAAAACCGGTAAGCATGAAGAAGGTCGCACCGTAGATACCCGAACCCAGGGTCAGCCCCAGTTCCTCATAGGCTTCCACATACTCGATGGCCTGGAACGCCAGAAACGCGGCACCCAGCAGAATGGTCAGCGCCAACCAGAGCTTGAGTGGCTTGCGGTGGTTCTTGCGCAGTGCGTGGTGGGCAAAGGTCAGGGTGAAACTCGACGACACCAGCAACACGGTGTTGAGCAACGGCAGATGCCAGGGGTCGATCACCGCGCTAGGCCCGGGAAACAACTTGGCGTCCGGGTTGTTGAGCAACGGCCAGCTGTACTCGAAACCCGGCCACAGCATGTTGGCGATGCCCTTGTCGCCCTCGCCGCCGAGCCAGGGACCGGCCCAGGTGCGTACGTAGAACAGCACGCCGAAGAACGCCGCGAAGAACATCACCTCGGAGAAGATGAACCAGCTCATACCCCAACGGAACGAACGATCCATCTGCCCGCTGTACATACCGGAGCGGCTCTCCTTGATCACGGTGCCGAACCAGCCGAACAGCATGTACGCGACCAGCAGGCCGCCGACAAAGAAGACCAGCGGGCCGCTGGACTCCGGCCGACCGGCCTTCATGTCGTTAAACCAGGTGCCGAGCCCATAGACCGTGATCAGCAGGCCGAGGGTGGCGATGATCGGCCACTTGCTCTGGGCCGGAACGTAGTAGTTCTCGTGACTCGACATTTGCTTGTTCTCCTTATGGAGTAGTCTGTGCGACAGGCGGTTTACGCGCAGTGACATCGAATAAAGTGTAAGCCAGGGTCAGGTGGTGCACGTCTGCCGGCAGGTCGCGATCGACAATGAAACGCACCGGCATTTCGATGCGCTCACCCGGCTGCAACACCTGCTGGGTAAAGCAGAAGCATTCGGTCTTGTGAAAGAAGGCGGCCGCCTTGGATGGCGCCACGCTGGGGATGGCCTGGGCAGTCATCGGTCGGTCGGTGGGGTTGAACGCGACGAACAACATCTCGTTACTGCCCCCCGGATGCACCAGCACGTCATCGGCCTTGGCGCGAAACTCCCAGGACATGCCGGCGGCGTTGGTAGCGAGAAACTGCACGCGCACCTGACGCTGCTCATCCACCACCTGGGCGCCGCTGTAAGCCCCGGCAGTCTTGCCGTTGATGCCAAAAGCCTGGCACATCACATCGTAGATCGGCACCAGGGCGAAACCGAAGGCGAACATCGCCACCACCACCAGTGACAAACGCAGCACCAGGCGACGGGTACCGAGCGTTTCACTCATGGCCGAGCCCTCGCCGCGAATGCGCAGGATTGCCGAGGCACCTGCCAGCGTTGCTCATCACTTCACTTCCGGCGGAGTTTGGAAGGTGTGATAGGGCGCCGGCGAAGGCACCGTCCACTCCAGCCCATCGGCCCCGTCCCACGGCTTGGCCGCAGCAGGCTTGCCGCCACGGATGCACTTGATGACGATAAACAGGAACAACAGTTGGGTCGCGCCGAACATGAAGGCGCCGATCGAGGAGACCATGTTGAAGTTGGCGAACATCATGTTGTAGTCGGGAATCCGTCGTGGCATGCCGGCCAGACCGACGAAGTGCATCGGGAAGAACGCCAGGTTCATGCCGATGAAGCTCATCCAGAAATGCAGCTTGCCGAGGGTCTCGTCATACATGTGCCCCGTCCACTTCGGCAGCCAGAAATAGGCCGAGGCGAAGATGCCGAAGATCGCCCCCGGCACCAACACGTAGTGGAAGTGCGCCACCACGAAATAGGTGTCGTGGTATTGGAAGTCCGCCGGGGCGATGGCCAGCATCAACCCGGAGAAGCCGCCAATGGTGAACAGAATGACGAAGGCCACGGCGAACAGCATCGGCGTCTCGAAGGTCATCGAACCGCGCCACATGGTGCTCGCCCAGTTGAACACCTTGACCCCGGTGGGCACGGCAATCAGCAGGGTGGCGTACATGAAGAACAACTCGCCGGTGAGCGGGATGCCCACGGTGAACATGTGGTGCGCCCAGACGATGAACGAGAGGAAGGCGATGGACGCGGTGGCATAGACCATCGAGGTGTAGCCGAACAACGGCTTGCGCGCGAAGGCCGGAATGATCGCGCTGACCGCACCGAAGGCGGGCAGGATCATGATGTATACCTCGGGGTGACCGAAGAACCAGAACACGTGCTGGAACAACACCGGATCGCCGCCGCCGGCGGCACTGAAGAAGCTGGTGCCGAAGTGGATGTCCATCAGCATCATGGTCACGCACCCGGCCAGCACCGGCATTACCGCGATCAGCAGGAAGGCGGTGATCAACCAGGTCCAGACGAACAACGGCATCTTCATCAGGGTCATGCCCGGCGCACGCAGGTTGAGGATGGTGGCGACTACGTTGATCGCCCCCATGATCGAACTGATGCCCATCAGGTGGATGGCGAAGATGAAGAAGGTGACGCTTTCCGGCGCGTAGGTGGTGGACAGCGGTGCGTAGAAGGTCCAGCCGAAGTTCGGCCCGCCGCTGGCGGTGAACAGGGTCGACACCAGCAGGCCGAAGGCCGCCGGCAGCAGCCAGAAGCTGAAGTTGTTCATCCGCGGCAAGGCCATGTCCGGCGCACCGATCATCAGCGGAATCATCCAGTTGGCGAGGCCGACGAACGCCGGCATCACCGCACCGAAGACCATGATCAGGCCGTGCATGGTGGTCATCTGATTGAAGAATTCCGGCTGCACGATCTGCAAGCCGGGTTGGAACAGCTCGGCGCGGATCACCATGGCCATGCTGCCGCCCAGCAGGAACATGGCGAAGCTGAACCACAGGTACATGGTGCCGATGTCTTTATGGTTGGTGGTTAGCACCCACCGCATCAATCCCTTGGCCGGTCCGTGGTGATGGTCATCCCCGGCATGGCCATGACCTTTATGATCCGTATCGATCACTGCACTCATGTCCTTACTCCTGAGCCTGTTTGAACGTGAGAATGTCCTTGGGCGTGACCATGTCACCGACCTTGTTGCCCCAGGCATTGCGTTCATAGGTGATGATGGCGGCGATATCCACTTCCGACAGTTGCTTGCCGAAGGCCGCCATGGAGGTGCCCGGCTT
>JBFKAF010000418.1:0-3698 GCA_041621735.1 Pseudomonas sp. | reverse complement strand
GGCCTCGATCACCTGATAGGCGCGCTGGCGGTCGGTGAAGGTGAAGAACACCGGGGTCATGGCGCCGACGTCCTGGATATAGGTGCCGAGGAACAGCAGGTGGCTGTTGATGCGGAAGAACTCGGCGAGCATCACGCGGATGAAGTCGACCCGGTCCGGCACGCTGATGCCGGCCAGCTTCTCCACCGCCAGCACGTAGGGCAGGTTGTTCATCACCCCACCGAGGTAGTCGATGCGGTCGGTGTAGGGAATGAAGCTGTGCCAGGATTGGCGCTCGGCCATCTTCTCGGCGCCGCGATGGTGGTAGCCGACCTCGGGCACGCAGTCGACGATTTCCTCGCCGTCCAGTTGCAGGATGATGCGGAAGGCGCCGTGGGCCGAAGGGTGGTTGGGGCCGAGGTTGAGGAACATATAGTCCTCGGTCTCGCTGTGGCGCTGCATGCCCCAGTCCTCCGGCTGGAAGCGCAGCGCTTCCTGCTCCAGGTCCTGCTTGGCAGCGGACAGGCTATAGGGGTCGAATTCGGTGGCGCGGGCCGGGTAATCCTTGCGCAGTGGGTGACCTTGCCAGGTCGGCGGCATCATGATCCGAGTCAGGTGCGGGTGGCCTTCGAAGTGGATGCCGAACATGTCCCAGACTTCCCGCTCGTACCAGTTGGCGTTGGGCCAGATACGCGTGGCGCTGGGCAGCTTGAGATCGCTTTCCTGCAGGGCGACCTTGATCATCACGTCGCTGTTCCGCTCGATCGACAGCAGGTGATAGAACACGCTGAAGTCCGCCGCCGGCAGCCCACGGCGCTGGGTGCGCAGGCGCTCGTCCATGCCGTGCAGGTCATAGAGCATCACGTAGGGTTTGGGCAGTTGGCGGAGACAGCCCAATACCTCCAACAGCTGCTCACGCGCGACCCAGAGCACCGGCATGCCGGTACGTGTGCCTTGCACGGTGAAGGCCTCGGCGCCGAATCGCGCGTGCAACTCGGCGACCACGTCATCGCTGGCATTCGGTTGCGGTGCTGTAGACAGGACGCTGTGTGCAGTCATGGTGTCGTGGCTATCCGTTAGCGGCGGGCGTTAATCGGAACTCGAGTCAAACCTCATCAGGGCTGCGCAGGTTGGTGACTTGAATCCGCTCGGCGCGGCGTTGTTCGCGCTGCGAGGGCATCTCGGCGCGGTACACCCCTTGCTCACCGACCACCCAGGACAGTGGGCGGCGTTCCTGGCCGATGGACTCCTGCAACAGCATCAAGCCTTGCAGAAATGCCTCGGGCCGGGGCGGGCAACCGGGTACGTAGACGTCCACCGGAAGGAACTTGTCGACGCCCTGCACCACCGAATAGATGTCGTACATGCCGCCGGAGTTGGCGCAGGAGCCCATGGAAATCACCCACTTGGGTTCGAGCATCTGTTCGTAGAGGCGCTGGATGATCGGCGCCATCTTGATGAAGCAGGTGCCGGCGATGACCATGAAATCCGCCTGGCGCGGCGAGGCGCGGATTACTTCGGCACCGAAGCGGGCAATGTCATGGGGTGCGGTGAAGGCCGTGGTCATCTCCACATAGCAGCAGGAGAGGCCGAAGTTGTACGGCCAGAGGGAGTTCTTGCGACCCCAGTTGACTGCGCCGTTGAGCACTTCTTCCAGCTTGCCCATGTAGATGTTGCGGTGCACCTGACCTTCGAGCGGGTCGCCGACGGTCTCGCGCTCGCCTATTGGGTACTGTTGATTGGGCGCGTTGGGGTCGATTCGGGTGAGTTTGTATTGCACACCTGCACCTCAAGATTTGCGTTTGCTGGCAAGGCGCTTGCGGCGCGCCTCCGGCGCCCAGTCGAGGGCACCGACCCGGGCCAGGTAAACCAACCCGGCGAGAAGAATCAGGATGAACACCAAGGCTTCGATAAACCCGGCCCAACCGCTTTCGCGCAACGAGACGGCCCAGGCAAAGAGAAACAAGGCCTCGACATCGAAGATCACGAACAGCATCGCGACCAGGTAGAACTTGGCGGAAAAGCGCAGGCGAGCCCCCCCGGTGGAGACGATGCCGGACTCGAACGGCTCGTTCTTGCTACGCCCCCAGGCTTTGCTGCCCAGCAGGCTGGAGACCCCGAGCATAAAGGCGCACAAAGCCGCAACGCCTAGAAGAAAAACCGCTAACCCCCAGTTATGGGCCAGGCTCAATACCGCATCAGGCATGCCGTACTCCTCGCGATGGAAGGGTAGTGCTCATGCATCGCTCCCTGCGCCTGCGTCTCAGCGCTTAGTTCAATACTAGGCGTGCTTGTGCAAGTCAGTGAATTTATGCCGAAAAAAAATTGCCACGGCTGCCCGTCACCCAGCGGCGAAGGGTTGACTGCTGGACATCCGGCAAGGGCGGCGGTGAAAAGGGCGGGTAATCGAGGTAGGGAAAGCGAACTAACCGGCCAGTACGGCCAGTTAGTTCGGATGGAGCGTTGACCCTGAGGGCTACAGCAGACGGCGACCGTCGTCGCGCGTGATGATCACCGTCGACGAGCGCGGCCGCTTACCTGGGCCGTCCGGCCAGGTGCTGAGCAAGTTGCTGGCGGTAGAGCCTTCGCCGGGATGCTGGATATTCACGAACAGCGTGCGGAAATCCGGGGTGGCGGTGATGCCGGTAATCTCCGCGCCGAGCGGTCCGACCAGAAAGCGCTTCAATTCGCCGCTTTTCGGGTCGGCGACCAGCATCTGGTTGTTGCCGAAGGGGCCGCTGCCGAGTTGGCTGCCGCTCATGTCGGTTTGAATCCACAGGCGGCCTTCATCATCGAACCACAGGCCGTCAGGGCTGGCCAGGCGGTTGTCGGCGGTCAGCGGCTGGCCATTAGGCCCGACACTGTCGGTCTCCGGGCCGGCGAGCAGAAACAGGCTCCAGCTGAAGTGGCGGCCCGTGTAGTGTTTACTGCCTTCGCGCCAGCGGATGATGTGGCCGTAGGGGTTGGCGGCTCGTGGGTTGGCGGCGTCAGCCTCACTGCGCGAGCTGTTGTTGGTGAGGGTGAAATAGACCTCGCCGTTGTCGGGGTTCACCGCGCCCCATTCCGGGCGATCCATCTTGGTCGCGCCGGCGACGTCGGCGGCCAGACGGGTATTGATCAGTACCTCACCCTGGTCGGCGAAGCTCACCCCGGCCGTTTGGCAGGCCTTTTGAAAGCTCGCATCCTGAAGATCCAAAGCCAGCCACTCGCCACTACCGTCGGCATTGAAACGGGCGACGTACAGGGTGCCGTGATCCAGCAACTGGCCATTACTGCGCCCTGGGCGGTACTTGTCGCGGCTGACATACTTGTAGATGTATTCGTTCTGCGAGTCGTCGCCGGAGTAGCAGACCAGCGGCCGCCCTGGTTTAACCGGGGCGAACACCAGGCCTTCGTGGGCGAAGCGACCGAGTGCGGTGCGTTTGATCGGCTGGGACTCGGGGGCGAAAGGATCTATTTCGACGATCCAGCCGAAGTGGTTGGGTTCGTTGCGGTAATCGTCACTGGCGCTTGCGCCCGTACGGGTGGCATCGAAGCGTTCGAACTCATCGCCGGCCACGGTTTCCCAGGCGTAACGGCTGCTGCTACGCAGGCCATAACGGCTCAGTTCGCGGGGCAGCTCGGCGTCGTCGCTGGCGAAATAGCCGGCCCAGTTTTCCTCGCAGGTCAGGTAGGTGCCCCAGGGCGTGAAACCATTGGCGCAGTTGTTCAACGTGCCG
>JBFKAF010000417.1:0-3702 GCA_041621735.1 Pseudomonas sp. | reverse complement strand
GCCGTTCGCAGTACGACAACGCGGAAAACCTCTACCGTTCCGGCGCCGCTCGGCTGAAGCAGATCAAGGCGGAATTCGATGTGGCCAGCAATCAGGCCGGTTATGCGGTGCTACGCGCGTCACAGGATGGCGTGATCGCCCGGCGCATGCTCGAGGTCGGGCAAGTGGTGGCAGCGGGGCAGAGCGTGTTCACCCTGGCGGCCGATGGCGAGCGTGAAGTGTCGATCAGCCTGCCGGAGCAAGCCTTCGAGCGCTTCAAGGTCGGGCAGGCGGTGACGGTCGAGCTGTGGTCGCAGCCGGATCAGCGTTTCCCCGGACGGATTCGCGAGATGTCGCCGGCGGCCGACCCGCAGTCGCGCACCTTCGCCGCGCGCGTGGCCTTTACCCAAGGCGAGGTGCCGGCCGAATTGGGCCAGAGCGCGCGGGTGTTTATCGCCCACAACGGCGAGGCGCCCCTGGCGGTGCCGCTCTCGGCGCTGACGGCGGAACAGGGGCGGCCCTATGTCTGGGTGGTCGATCCGCAGACCTCGACCCTGAAGCGCACGCCGGTGCGTATCGGCGCCTATGGCGAGAAACTGGTGCCGGTGCTGGAAGGCTTGCAGGCCGACGATTGGGTGGTCGCCGCCGGGGGGCAGGTGCTGCGCGAAGGCCAGCAGGTGCGTCCGGTGGATCGCGACAATCGCGCGGTCAAACTAGCGGCTAAGGAGTAGTCTCGATGGGCTTCAACCTTTCCGCCTGGGCGCTGAATAACCGCCAGATCGTCCTCTATATCATGCTGTTGCTGGGAATAGTCGGGGCCATCTCCTACACCAAGCTGGGGCAGAGCGAAGACCCGCCCTTCACCTTCAAGGCCATGGTGGTGCGCACCAACTGGCCAGGGGCGAGCGCCGAGGAAGTCTCGCGCCAGGTCACCGAGCGCATCGAAAAGAAAGTGATGGAAACCGGCGACTACGACAAGATCGTGTCCTTCTCGCGCCCCGGTGAATCCCAGGTCACCTTCGTCGCCCGCGACTCCATGCACTCGGTGGATATCCCCGAGCTGTTCTATCAGGTGCGCAAGAAGGTCGGCGACATTCGCCACACTTTGCCGCCAGACGTCCAGGGGCCGTTCTTCAACGACGAGTTCGGCACCACCTTCGGCAATATCTACGCGCTGACCGGCGAGGGCTTCGACTACGCGGTGCTCAAGGACTATGCCGACCGTATTCAGCTGCAGCTGCAGCGGGTCAAGGATGTCGGTAAGGTCGACCTGCTCGGCCTGCAGGACGAGAAAATCTGGATCGAGCTGTCCAACACCAAATTGGCGACGCTGGGCATACCGCTGGGCGTGGTGCAGCAGGCGTTGAATGAGCAGAACGCGGTGGCGGCGTCGGGCTTCTTCGAAACCGCTTCGGATCGCGTGCAGTTGCGGGTTACCGGGCGCTTCGAAACGGTCGAACAGATTCGCAATTTCCCGATTCGGGTCGCCGATCGCACCTTCCGCATCGGCGATGTGGCCGAGGTGACGCGCGGTTTCAACGACCCACCGGCTCCGCGCATGCGCTTCATGGGCGAGGACGCCATTGGCCTGGCGGTGTCGATGAAAGCCGGCGGCGATATCCTGGTGCTGGGTGAGGCGCTGGAAGGCGAGTTCGCCCGCCTGCAGGAAACCCTGCCGGCCGGCATGCAGCTGAGCAAGGTGTCGGATCAGCCGGCGGCGGTGAAAACCGGGGTTGGCGAGTTCGTCCAGGTGCTCACCGAGGCCCTGATCATCGTCCTGCTGGTGAGCTTCTTCTCCCTCGGCCTGCGCACCGGCCTGGTGGTGGCCTTGTCGATTCCGCTGGTGCTGGCGATGACCTTCGCCGCCATGTACTACTTAGGGATAGGCCTGCACAAGATCTCCCTCGGCGCCCTGGTGTTGTCCCTCGGCTTGCTGGTGGACGATGCGATCATCGCCGTGGAAATGATGGCGATCAAAATGGAGCAGGGCTTCGACCGCTTCAAGGCGGCCAGTTACGCCTGGACCAGCACGGCTTTTCCCATGCTCACCGGCACCCTGATCACCGCCGCGGGCTTCCTGCCGATTGCCACCGCGCAATCGGGCACCGGCGAGTACACCCGCTCGATCTTCCAGGTGGTGACCATCGCCCTGCTGGTGTCGTGGATCGCCGCGGTGATTTTCGTGCCTTACCTGGGCGCCAAGCTGCTGCCGGACCTGGCCAAACTGCACGCGGCCAAGCATGGCGGCAGCGACAAGGGCTATGACCCCTATGCGACGCCGTTCTATCAGCGGGTGCGCGCTGCGGTGGAGTGGTGCGTGCGGCGGCGCAAGACGGTGATCCTGTTGACCCTGGCGCTGTTTGTCGGCTCGATCGCGCTGTTCCGTTTCGTGCCGCAGCAGTTCTTTCCGGCTTCCGGGCGTCTGGAACTGATGGTCGACCTCAAGCTGAGCGAGGGCGCCTCCCTGAGTGCCACCGAGGCCGAGGTCAAACGCCTGGAGCGGCTGATCAACCAGCATGAGGGCATCGATAACTACGTGGCCTATGTCGGCACCGGCTCGCCGCGCTTCTACCTGCCGCTGGATCAGCAACTGCCGGCGGCCAGCTTCGCCCAGTTCGTGATCCTGGCGAAAAGCATCGAGGACCGTGAAGCCATTCGCAGCTGGCTGATCGACATAGTCAACGATGAGTTCCCGGCCCTGCGCACACGTATCTCGCGCCTGGAAAATGGCCCGCCCGTGGGCTATCCGGTGCAGTTTCGCGTGTCCGGCGAGCACATCGACGAGGTGCGCGCGCTGGCCCGTCAGGTGGCGGACAAGGTGCGCGATAACCCGCACGTGACCAACGTGCACCTGGACTGGCAGGAACCGAGCAAGGTGGTGCGTCTCAACGTCGACCAGGAACGCGCCCGCGCCTTGGGCGTCAGCACCGCCGACCTGTCGCGCTTCCTGCGCAGCTCGCTGACCGGCTCGTCGGTGAGCCAGTACCGCGAAGGCAACGAACTGATCGAAATCCTCCTGCGCGGCACCCTCAGCGAGCGTCAGCAACTCGGCCTGCTGCCGAGCCTGGCGGTGCCGACCGACAATGGCCAGAGCGTGCCGCTGTCGCAGGTCGCGACCCTGGAGTACGGCTTCGAAGAAGGCATCATCTGGACCCGCAACCGCTTGCCGACGGTCACCGTGCGTGCCGATATCTACGGCAAGGAGCAAGCGGTCACCCTGGTCAAACAGATACTGCCGACCCTGGAGTCGATCCGCGCCGAGTTGCCGGATGGCTACCTGCTGGACGTCGGCGGTACGGTGGAGGACTCGTCGCGCGGGCAGGCATCGGTGAACGCCGGGGTGCCGCTGTTTATCGTGGTGGTGCTGACCCTGCTGATGCTGCAGCTGAAGAGTTTCTCGCGCTCGGCCATGGTGTTTCTCACCGCGCCTTTGGGGCTGATTGGCGTGACCCTGTTCCTGCTGATCTTCCGCCAGCCGTTCGGCTTCGTCGCCATGCTCGGGACCATCGCCCTGTCCGGGATGATCATGCGCAACTCGGTGATCCTGGTCGACCAGATCGAGCAGGACATCGCCTCCGGCCTGGATCGCTGGCACGCGATCATCGAGGCCACGGTGCGCCGCTTCCGGCCCATAGTGCTGACTGCCCTGGCGGCGGTGCTGGCGATGATCCCGCTGTCGCGCAGCGTGTTCTTCGGGCCGATGGCGGTGGCCATCATGGGTGG
>JBFKAF010000416.1:0-3726 GCA_041621735.1 Pseudomonas sp. | reverse complement strand
CTCGCCGCGCGAAGTGTGGTTCGAGCATGCGCAACCGGCTGGAGTGGACGACGCTGAATACGAAGCGGTGTTTGGCTGCCCGATCCGCTTCGCGCAGCCGTGCAACGCGCTGATCGTGCCGCAGGAGTACCTTGGCCTGGCACTGCGTCAGGCCGACGCCAATCTGCTGCGCACCCTGGAAGAACACGCCCTGACGCTGATGGCCGGGCTGGACGACGACGAACCGCTGCCGCTGCGGGTGAAGAACGCCCTGCGCCTGCTGCTCAAGGATGGCCTGCCGCGCAAGGAGCGCGTGGCGGAGAAATTCAACATGACGGTGCGCACCCTGCAACGGCATCTGCAACAGGCCGGCACCAGCTACCAGCAAATACTCGACGAACTGCGCCAGGAGCTGGCCGAACACTATCTGCTGCGCAGCGACCTGGCGATCCAGGACATCGCCAGCTACCTCGGCTTCACCGAGTCGCGCTCCTTCCACCGCGGCTTCAAGGCCTGGACCGGTCAGACCCCGGGCGAGTTCCGCGAAAGCCGGCGCCAGGCCGCGCCGCTCAATCCGTAGGATCGGCTGAGCCTGCGCCACCCCACTCTGCGCGGCTCTAGCCGAGAATCTCGCTCAGCGGAATAAAGCGCAGGCTGTCGCCCTCCTCCAGCGTTTGTCCCTCCAGCAGTTCGGCAAGCCCTTCGGCCCATGCCGCACTGCGCAGTACGCCGGAACTCTGGTTCGGATAGGGCACCACTCGCCCTCCCTCCAGACGCGCGCGCAGGTATTCGCGGCGCTTGCCCGGTTTGCTCCAGGCGAAGCCGGCCGGCACCTGAAAACCCAAGGGTTCGACCCGCTGCACGCCGAGCCGGCGCAACAGATAAGGCCGCGCCAGCAGACCGAAGGTCACCAGGCTCGATGCCGGGTTGCCCGGCAGGCCGATCACCGGCACGCCGCGAAAATGCCCGCAGGTCAGCGGCTTGCCCGGCTTGATCGCCAGTTTCCAGAAGGTCAATTCGCCCTCTTCGCGCAGCGCCTCGCCGAGAAAATCCGCCTCGCCGACCGACACGCCGCCAGTGGAGAGAATCAGGTCGACATCGCTCAACGCGCCCAGGGCCGCGCGGGTCAGCTCGAGATCATCGGCGAGGATGCCGCCATCCACCACCGCACAGCCGAGACGCCGCAGCCAGGCGATCAGCAGGCTGCGATTGCTGTTGTAGATCTGCCCCGGTCCCAGCGCCTGACCCGGCTCGATCAGTTCGTCGCCGGTGGACAGCACCGCCACCCGTGGACGCCGGCGCACCAGCAGCTCGGCCGCTCCGAGCGACGCCGCCAGGCCCAACTCAATCGGCCCCAAGCGCGTGCCAGCCGGCAGCACGTTGTCGCCGATGCGGGTTTCCTGGCCCTGCGGGCGCACGTTCTGGCCGGGCCGCAAGGGCTCGTTGAAGCGCACCCGAGCATCCTCGCCGACCTCGACGTTTTCCTGCATTTCCACCGTATCGGCGCCCGCCGGTAGCGGTGCACCGGTAAAAATCCGCGCGCAAGTACCGGGCAGCAAGGGTTCCGGCGCACTGCCGGCAAGAATGCGCTGGCTGACCACCAGCGGCGCGCCGCGCCAGTCCGCCAGGCACAGGGCATAACCGTCCATGGCGCTGTTGGCCCAGGGCGGCAAATCGAGCATGGCAATCAAGGGCTCGGCCAGCACGCGGCCATCGGCATCGGCCAAGGCGACCCGTTCGGTCGCGTCAATGGGCGCCGACTCGGCCAGGGCCAGCAGGCGCGCCAATGCCGCTTCGATAGGCATCAAGCCGCTGTAGTCGATACCGCTCATCCGCGGCTCTCGCAGGCGGCCGCCTGTTTCAGGTGAGGGACGAAATTGCAGGGGCGGTGCCGCGCATCCAGCTGCTCGCCGAGAATGCCGTCCCAGGCCGTGCGGCAAGCATTGGTCGAACCTGGCAGGCAGCACACCAAAGTACCGTTGGCCAACCCGGCCAGGGCGCGCGACTGCACCGTCGAGGTGCCGATATCGGCCACGGAAATCTGCCGGAACAGCTCGCCGAAGCCATCGACCTGCTTGTCCAGCAGGCAGGTCACCGCTTCCGGCGTGCTGTCGCGGGCGGTAAAGCCGGTACCGCCGGTGATCAACACCACCTGCACGCTGTCGTCGGCGATCCAGCCGGCGACCTGGGCGCGGATCTTGTACAAGTCGTCCTTCAGCAGCACGCGGGCAGCCAGACTGTGTCCCGCGCTTTGCAGGCGGTCGACGAACAGCTGGCCAGAGGTATCGGTTTCCAGGGTACGGGTATCACTGACGGTCAGAACGGCAATATTCAACGGCACGAATTGCGCCTCGGCCTTGTGCTTCATGGCAGGCTTCCAGTTGTCCAAAAGAATGCCCGATGTTATATCACAGGCCCACCCTTGGAGGCTCTGTCATGCCCACTGCCGCTGTTCTACCACCCTGCTCCGTACTGCTGTTGGCCGGCGGACGCGGGCAACGCATGGGCGGTCGCGACAAAGGACTGATCGACTGGCATGGCCGCCCGCTGATCGCTCACCTGCATGACCTGGTGCGCCCACTCAGCGATGACCTGATCATCTCCTGCAACCGCAATGCCGAACGCTACGCGGCATTCGCCGACCGCCTGGTACAGGACGAGGATGCCGACTTCCAAGGCCCGCTGGCCGGCATCCGCGCGGGCCTGCACGCCGCCCGCCACAACTACCTGCTGGTGCTGCCCTGCGATGCGCCGCTGCTCGACAGGTCGCTACTGGCCAGCCTGCTCGCCAAAGCTGGCGCGCAACCGGTCGTGGTGCGCCAAGGCGAATTCTGGGAGCCGCTGTTCAGTCTGATCCCCACATCCCTCGTCGGCGCGCTGGAGAATGCCTGGCAAGCTGGCGAACGTAGCCCCCAGCGCTGGTTACGCAGCCTCGCCCCCAGCGCGGTCGACTGTCCAGCCGACGACCCACGCCTGGCCAACCTGAACACTCCGGAGTTGCTGGCACAGGGTGACGAGTAACAACGGATAGGCCAACATGAGGGAACCCGGACGGGTAATTCCCGTCTGAGGCTGAGTAGACACTCTCGATCAACCAAGGAGACAACCCATGACTCAACGGACTCTGCCCGCACTCCTACTCACTCTGGGCCTGGCCACATTGGCGGGTTGCGCATCGCCATCGGTGATTACCTTGAATGATGGCCGTGAACTCCAGACTCTCGATCAGCCGAAGTACGACGAAGAGACGGGCTTCTACGAGTTTGAACAACTCGATGGCAAGCGCGCCAAGGTCAACAAGGATCAGGTGCAGACCGTCAAAGAGTTGTAAGCCGCACCTGCACTCAGACGCCAGGCTCGCCCGAGGCGCCACGACTGAGTGCAGCCGCCGCACAAAGAACACTCTGGATGAAAGCCCGCCGCTCGAAAAATTTAAGCCTAACCCCTTGTACAGCAAAACTTTTTCAGTACAATCTGGACCTATTCGGAGTGTAGCGCAGCTCGGTAGCGCGTCTCGTTCGGGACGAGAAGGTCGCAGGTTCGAATCCTGTCTCTCCGACCAAATCCCAGTTTCATCGATTGCTCACCACAGTTAATGAAACACACAAAAGTCCCGCCTCGCGCGGGATTTTTTGTGTCTGGCGTCCCAATAGCGTGTTGCATGGCACAAGGCTCTTGGCTGTTACTCGGTCAGCTGCGCCGCAACCCAGCATGATCAGCACGCCGATCGCCACTTAGTGAGTTACG
>JBFKAF010000415.1:0-3733 GCA_041621735.1 Pseudomonas sp. | reverse complement strand
CGCGTCGAGGCATTCAACGCCTCCTTGGGGACCGTCTACAACTTTGGCCCGAGCCTCGGCTTCGATTCGCTGTTCGGTGTCGCCGAACTGGCTTCCGAGCACATTCGTGGCAGCGACTTGCAGTACCAGTCGCGTAACGGCAACCGTTATTACGCCGGTCGTGGCAACGGTTCCTACATCTCAGGTTACGACCGCGACGATCAGGTCAACAAAAACGCCTATGGCTACACCCTGTTGCTTTCCGGGACCTGGAACGACGTTTACGCCGGGGTGAACCTGTCGCCGTTCGCCGTTTACAAGGACGACTTCGAGGGTAACTCGCACCAGACCGGCAACTTTATCGAAGGCCGCAAGGCGTACACCGTCGGTCTACGTGCCAGCTACCTGAACAGCCTGGAAGCCGAGGTTCAGTACACCGAATTCTATGGCGCCGGCCAAAACAACTCGGCGCGTGATCGCGACAACATCGGCCTGAACGTCAAGTACTCCTTCTAAGCCTTAACCCGAACCCTATCGGGCGCCCGCGGGTGGGCGCCCGACGATTTGTCACGGAGATCACCATGTTGATAAAACACACGCTGATGGGGGCCGCCATTGCGCTGGCACTGTCCGCAGGTAGCACGCTGGCGGCGGTTTCGCCACAAGAAGCGGCCAAACTGGGCGCTAGCCTGACACCCTTCGGTGCCGAGAAGGCGGGTAATGCCGCGGGTACCATTCCCGAGTGGACGGGCGGTATCACCAAGGCGCCTGCCGACTACAAGGCCGCGGGTCAACACCACCCGGATCCATTTGCCAGCGACACGCCGCTGTTCACCATCACCAAGGCCAACCTGGAGCAGTACAAGGACCACCTGACTGCCGGCCAGATCGCGCTGTTCAACACCTACCCGAACAGCTACCAGATGCCGGTGTATCAGACCCGTCGTTCCGGCTCGGCGCCGCAGTGGGTGTACGACAACAGCATCAAGAACGCCAGCAGCGCTCAGTTGCTGGATGGCGGCAATGGCTTCTCCGATGCCTACGGCGGCATCCCGTTTCCGATTCCGCAGAACGGCGTCGAGGCGCTGTGGAACCATATCACCCGCTATCGCGGCAGCTATATCGTGCGCCGCGCCTCGGAAGTGGCGGTGCAGCGCAATGGCGCCTACTCGCTGGTGACCTCGCAGCAGGAAGCCCTGTTCAAGTTCTACGACCCCAAGGGCTCGTACGCCAACATGAACAACATCATGTTCTACTACCTGTCCTTCACCAAGAGCCCGGCACGCCTGGCCGGTGGTGCGGTGCTGGTGCATGAAACCCTGGATCAGGTGAAAGAACCTCGCCAGGCCTGGGGCTACAACGCCGGCCAGCGTCGCGTGCGTCGCGCGCCGAACCTGGCGTATGACACGCCGATCGCCGCTGCCGATGGCCTGCGCACCGCCGACGACACGGACATGTTCAACGGTGCTCCGGATCGTTACGACTGGAAGCTGGTGGGCAAGAAAGAAATTTACATTCCGTACAACAACTACAAGGTCACCAGCCCGGAGGTCAAGTACGAAGACCTGCTGCAGGTTGGCCACCTGAACCCGGCCGTCACGCGCAACGAGCTGCACCGTGTATGGGTCGTAGAAGGTACGTTGAAGTCCGGCGCCCGTCATATCTACTCCAAGCGCACCCTGTACCTCGACGAAGACAGCTGGCAAGCGGCAGTAGTCGACCAGTACGACGGTCGTGGCGAACTGTGGCGCGTGTCGATTGCCTATCTGAAGAACTACTACGATCTGCCGACCACCTGGTCAGCGCTGGATGTGTTCCACGATTTGCAGGCGCGCCGCTACCACGTACAGAATCTGGACAACGAAGAGTCGGACACCATCGACTTCAGTCAGCCGATTCCAGACGACGGTTATTTCAAACCGGCTGCCCTGCGTCGACGCGGTACCCGTTAAACGCTAGGTAGTCTTGGCCAAAGGCCGCTACAGTTGTAGCGGCCTTTGCGCATTCGTGAATCGAATGGGCGGTCAATCACGCGGGTTTGCCTTAACAAAACATAACGTCTCACTGATTGTCAGGCCTTTCTAAAGCTCGATAGCATAGGCGGCCTGCTAAATGGCAGTACCAGCTATAACAATAAAGGGGAAGGTATATGAGTGAGCCCGTCATGCGGCGCACCCTGGCCGGTCATGCCGCGGGATTGTTCCGCGCGCCGGTGTTGTGCGTCCACTCGCCGCTGGCTAAAGCACTCTCGCTGTGCGGTGTGCTGACGATGCTGACGTTTGCCGCTACGCCACTGCAAGCGCAAACAGTCGCCGGCTCGGCTGCTGGTTACTCCATCGAGTCGCCCCAAGCGGTAAAAAGCCTGCTGTTGGATGTTGCCAGCGTTGGTAAACGCCTGGTGGTAGTGGGTGATCGTGGTCATATCCTTTACTCCGATGACAACGGCGCCACCTGGACGCAAGCCAAGGTGCCGACCAAGCAATTGCTCACGGCGCTGTTCTTTGTCGATGACCAGCATGGCTGGGCGGTAGGCCACGACGCACAAATCCTCGCCAGCAGCGATGGCGGTCTTACCTGGGTCAAGCAGTTCGAAGACCTGGAGCGCGAAGCGCCGTTGCTCGACGTCTGGTTCAAAGACCTCAATACCGGCTATGCCGTTGGTGCCTATGGCGCCTTACTGGCAACCACCGATGGTGGGGCCAACTGGGAGGATGTCAGTGACCGTCTGGACAATGAAGATGGCTATCACCTGAATGCCATCGTCGCGGTCAAGGATTCCGGGCTGTTTGTTGTCGGTGAGTTGGGCGGCATGTTCCGCTCGACCGACTGGGGGCAAACCTGGGAAACCCTGCAGGGGCCGTATGAAGGCTCCTTGTTCGGCGCCTTGGGCACGAATGAAACCGGCACCCTGCTGGTTTATGGCCTGCGTGGTCACCTGTTCCGCTCTGCCGACTTTGGCGATAGCTGGGAGCAGATCGAACTGAATACCCCGAACAACGGTCCGCTGAAATTCGGTCTGGCCGACGGCAACTTGTTGGCCGATGGCTCGATCGTGGTGGTCGGGCATAGCGGTACCGTGCTGAAGAGCACGGATCACGGGCGTACCTTTACTTTGGTCAACCGCGCCGACCGGCTTTCGCTGGCCGGCGTGACCGCAGTGGATAACGGCAACCTGATTCTGGTGGGGCAGGGCGGCGTGCATGTCGCTTCGCCAACTGGCGCCGATCTGGGCCAACAATAATAAGCCGGGAGAGTTTGCATGAGTAAGCATCAACAACAACCTGCGTCTTTCCTGGAACGGTTGATCTTCAACAACCGTCCAGCGGTGATTCTGCTGTGCCTGATCATCAGTGTTTTCCTGTTCTACCAGGCGTCGCAGGTGCGTCCGCAAACCAGCTTCGAGAAGATGATTCCGCTGGGACATCCCTATATCCAGAAGATGCTCGAGCATCGCAATGATCTGGCCAACCTGGGCAATACCGTACGCATTTCCGTAGAGGCGGTCGAAGGCGACATCTTCACCAAGGAATACATGGAGACGTTGCGTCAGATCAACGACGAAGCCTTCTATATTTCCGGTGTGGATCGTTCCGGCCTGAAGTCACTGTGGAGCCCGAGCGTACGCTGGACCGAAGTGACCGAGGAAGGCTTCGCCGGTGGCGAGGTGATTCCGCAGACCTACGATGGCTCCTCGGACAGCCTCGAGGAGTTGCGCAGCAATATCCTCAAGTCCGGGCAAGTCGGTCGCTTGGTG